>JBEVXT010000793.1:0-4961 GCA_040505955.1 Sedimenticola sp.
GCTGCTAAATACACCACCAATAACGCTAGACCGGTAATAAGCGCATAGACTAGAATTTCCATTTTAATGCACTCTTCTTTTACACATAACGCCGCAAATCAGCCGGGCCGGAAGGAGCGGTAGCGACTGAAGGCGTCGGCTGGATTTGCCTTGTTATGCGATTTTACAGCCTATCCATTTCATCTGGTTCTACATCAGGTACTTTTGACATGGCTTCAAAAAACGACCTTTCATTACCTTGCTTTGCTCTTTGCAGCAAATATTTCTCTGTTAACAATGCCGACATTTTTTCTGCAACTGCGGAAGAAATGAATTGATTTATTGATATCCCTTCATTTCTAGCTAATGACTTGATTTCATTATGCAAAGAATCTGGTAACCTCAGGCTTAAAGTACTCATTATTAAATACCTCTCTTTATCATGAACTCTTGTGGCGTTAAGGCTTCAATACCAAATTTTTCTATACCCTTAAAATCCTTTTTGTTAAAAGTGATGATATATTCACTCTGTGATTCAACAGCCACCTCAAGAACCAAGTCATCTTTTGGATCTTTTAGGTAAGGGCGCCATAAGTAGAATATTTTTCGAATACCGGATTTACTTAATAAGTAGTCGAGTACAGCGTTGATATCTTGTTCTGTTAACCCAGCAAGCATACCGGCTCTTTTTGCTACGGATTCATATTCAATAAACAGTGGTACTGAAATGTTTGGTTTATATGCATTATTAGCAAGTAAAATCAAAAGCTTATAGGCTGCCCCGTGCTTTGATTTTAGAGCTGCAATAACCACATTAGTATCAATGACTACGTTTACTAATCTCATGCCATGGTATTATAGGCAATACCGGGAAAAGCGCAAGATGTCTTTTTCGCATAACGCAGAACATCACCGGCTGAAAAAAGCGGTGCGGTTGGAGCGTAGCGGAAGCCGTACTGCTTTTTTCTGTCCGAGTGCATGTTTTTGTTAGGCTTTTATCTAAGCAACGAGATTGGTAATTCTCTAAACACTGAAAATCCAGCTTCAATGTCTTCATCTAGTGTAGGTATAAGATGATGATTATTCAGATTGTTTTTTTCTACAAACAAATATTCTGAATGTTGATTGCTAATAGTAATATTGGGTATTACTCTTTTGTTTAGCACCCCAAGAAAACGGATTCCAGGTATCAATGTGCTTCGTAAGGAATCATCTTTAGCTGGTATTATGTACGTCCCTAATACGGCCCTTATCTCTGGCTCGACACCAATTTCTGCTATTGCAATTCGTTTAGCTGCCTCTACAAATGTCTCGCCAACAAAAACCTGCCCTCCAGTAGACTCCCATAATTCTCGATACAGACTTCTTGATTGAGAGCGTTTGAGTAGTAAAATAGTATTGCCTTGTTCATCAAAAACAAGGGTGCTAACATGGGCCTCAATCATGCTAAGTTTATTTTCTCTCACTATTGTTCCTCCCCCGTCAACTCAATTACATGCTTCTCTATTGCGCTCTTTAGAGATGTATCGTTGTCCATTTTTTCAAGCAATAAAGTTCCATATGGTTTTTGTGAAACTTTATCCTCAAGCCCCAGCTTAACTATACAGGCATCTAATAACTGCTGAGCGTCTTCGTCTTCGCCATTAACTTCTATTTCGATAAATTTCCCTAAGTATCTGAAGTCATCAATGGAAAGAGTTGCTCTATCAAGCTTGGCTTCTCTTCGTTGCCTATCTAGTACTAGCCCAGGCTTCAAGCCAATCTTTGTAAATAGTTTAAGTGCTGATGAGAAACTTGACACCTCCATAGCAACTTCCTCCCATTTTGACCATTCGTCATTGATAGGAGCTTTGTAATCTACTACTATTTTCTCTCCTTTCTTTCGTACTCTAATTACCCAGCCATGAGTTTGCATAGATGTTGCACCGGATAGCCCGAAAGTAATGTCAGTAACTACCATTGATTCAGACCAGTTGAGGTCACTAGAAAGGATTGCACTGTACTCATCGTCGGTCAAATAATATCTCTTTTCTTGCTCTATCATGCTTGGGCTCTCCCATGAACTTTATCAGGCATTATTATACCTGGTGGAATACAATAAAAATCAGAGTCGTATTGCGTTGGGCAATTATCTACATTCCAGTTAACGCAGGAAGAAACCGTAACTATATTGTTTAGGTAACTACCCTGATAAATTCTCTCTCTTCTCCGGGTTATTGGCATTTCTGACAAATCCTCCAATTCAGTTAATAAGCTGTTGCTTAATCTGGCTTTGTCTTTTAATCTATCATTTACAATAAAAGCAAATCGATGCACACCCATTAACCCTGATGCCTGTTTAATATAACTTCTTATGCCTCCACCTATTTGTTCCAAATTTGAAACGACCACGTTTAGCACAATAATGATTTCATGCCCCATAAGCACCTTGATGTTTTTAATAACAGTTTCGTAGTCTATTCTATTCCCACCTACATGTTTGGCATAAATAGATGGTTCCAAGCTAGGCATATTTACTCTAATTTCTCCAATTCCAGCCACAGAGAGCTTTTTAATAAGCATATCGTTTGCCAACGTCAAATTTGTAAGAAGCACAGGAGAAACGTTAAACCGATCAACAAAAGCCCTACTCAGAGCAATAACCAAGTCTGCATCGAGCAACGGTTCACCACCTGATATTTTCACATTCTCAATACTATGCTCCTTGTTTAATCTATCAAATAACAAGCAGACCTTATCAATGTTAAATGAACTGACTATTTCATTATTACTAGTAGTCCCCTGAAATTCATTGTGGCAAAAATGACATGACATATTACAAGTGCGATTGATAAGTAATTTAAGCGCCCGACCCATTTGCATCTTCCTGTATTTTTCTATCTATAATTCTAACCAATTCACCTACAGAATACCTTTCTGCATCTAAATACCCAACTGTAGGACGTAATCCATCAAGTGCAGCATCATCTATTCTATATGGGATAATATAAGCATTTCGCTCTTGAAGAGCTCTACTAAGAGTTGCCCTCCACTCTATGTTGTAAGCCCAATTAGACTGGACATAATCATTTGATATTATAATTACAACATATCGTGATTTAGCCATGTAAATATCCGTAAGTGTTTCAGAGAGTTCTTTACCTACCAGTTTATGAACTTCCGCCTCATCGTAAAATACAACATAACCAAGTTTTGATGCTAAGCTGTATATCTTTCGTGCTAAATGTCTTTGCTTACCACTAAATGATATTGCAAGATCATAATCGTATTTGTCGCCCGAACCCCTTTCTTCAGACATTATTTGCGCCAATATTGCGCTTCGCGCTTGTTCTTTTAATTTTTCTAGATCGCTGGAAATCACAGTTCCTGCATATAAACCCAGTGCAGAGCTCCACACACAGGGATTGCCTTCTGTCTGATTTGCGTAAAACGTTGGTGTGTCTGCACACAAGTACTTTCTCAATAGCCTCGTGAAATCGATCCCGATTCGACTATTGATCGGGTAAAATTTCCTTACCATAAGGTATAATGATGGAACAAATAGATCGGAATAAAACAAAGGTATAGATGTTTCCATTAACGTGTATTTTAGGCTTGATATAGATCTTGAGGATTCCATTCTCTGTGAAAAAACTTTTATAGGGGTTTTTAGTCGGCAATTTAACCCCGCTTTACGTAATACTTTCGCTAAGTGTTGTTGTATAATCTCTTCAGTCAGATTGGCTGCCTTGTAACCCCTTACAAAGGCGACCGAATTATCCAAGACCTCCTCATATTTCCTTTCATTAGAAAATAATAACGCTGAGTTTATCAGTGCCAATATTGGATACAATGAAAACAACAGTCTAGATTTCCCAGTTTCATCGCCATCAAATGACCACCCTCCGTCCTGTCCCTGTAAATCCATAACATCTGAAACTCTATGCTTAAGTTGCACTCGATTCATATCAAGCAAGAGTGATTCAGCGAATGCAGTTATTCCTAATGCCCACATTGAACGGTGTGTTCCTTCATCAGGAAAACGAGAAACACAAGAATATGGTGGGCTTACCTCATCCATTAATTTCGCTGCATCTGTCTTTGTGATGGTATTGCTTCGCAACAGGCAGTAAACTACCGTTGATGTAGTCGCTATTGACCCTCGCTTCGCACTGAATAACTGCGACCTAAAACCATTATTGTCACCAAGTTTTCCATGTTTAATCAAAAAACTGGAGAATTCATTAGGATAGTATCCAAATATGGTTTTAAATATCGCTAAGCTATTCATAATTTATTGCTGATCATTCATACTCATTTGTTCAGTAAACTTTTTTTAAGCCTAACACCTCAATTCATTTGGCCAATTTAGGAGCGATAGCGACTAAATTGGATTGGGTGCAATTGAATGTTAGGCCTTAATTTAGCACGATATTTCTAGCTACCACTGTTAACACCAGAAGACCGGCATAGAACCCCCAAATTGAAAACGATGCCAGCGCCTTCCTTCGATGTTTGTACATTTCACCCTCTGGCTTCACGGAGTATAAGTCTTCTGCTGTTAGCCGGTTTTCATGCAGTTTTTTTACAAAATTGTTATAAGAGTCTCTAAAAGCTATTTCTAAGGTAAGATAGTAAGCATCAAGAAACAAAAACAATATTGTTGGCAATAGTGCAATCCAAACAAAATCTGGCTTTCCCTTGTCAGCAATTATCACAAGAATCGCCGAAACCACTGTAATGCACCAAGCTTTAGATTGGCTGCTATTGCTTGCCATTCTATTTATCACGCCCTGTAAAATGCCAAGGTGTGCTTGAACAGATGGAGAAGTTTCATCTAATTTTTGATTTTGAATATTAGTAGTCATTTCTTATTTTTATTGCTTCTTCAATCCACGCAGCCAAATTATTATTTATTGTGTTATATACAGTCTTACTATCTGTGCTATTGACATTGTAGCATTTGACAATACTCGATAGCTTTTTATCATCTCGCTTCATTG
>JBEVXT010000794.1:0-16667 GCA_040505955.1 Sedimenticola sp.
TCTTATCAAGGCCTTCCCGAACCAGAGAAATCGCCTTGTCGAGCTCACCCTGATCAGCATACAAGGCAGACAACAGTGATATAGCGTCCAGATTTTCCGGGGCAACCTTCACTGCTGCCAAGGCCTGTTTAATGGCCTCCTCCTGCTCTCCCAGACGGGCCTTGGCCAACCCCCTGAGGACCAGCGCACCAGGATCATCAGGCGATACCTTGAGGGCGGCATCGGCGGCATCCAGGGCCTTCTCCGGGGCACCACTCAAAGCGTATAGCCGCCCCAGGTGAACCTGTGCACCGACATGCAGGGGATCCAGTTCGACCGCCCTCAGAAACAGGGCATAGGCCTGTCGCCAGTTCTGATCCTTCTCCTCGATCTGCCCGAACATGTAGAGCGCTTCCGCATCTTTCGGATCGATTTGCAGGACGTTCTTAAACTCCAGACGGGCCTTTACATAGTTGCCCTGCTCATAGAGCCCCATGCCCTTCTGGAAGTACTTCGCTTTACGATCCTCTACATCAGCACAGCCGGCGAGCACAACCGAGATAAGGAGTATTATTCCGAGATAAGAATTCCATCTCATAGCTTTTTTACCATGCATTAAGAAAAATGAAGTCAAATTATACAGCGTATTCATAGCGCATGTTCGCCAAAAAATTAAAAAATATACCATTGAGGCGCTTACAAAAGACCCACTCTCTCAAAGAGATACCGCAAAAGCCCCCTCTCCCCACTGGAGGGTGTCGTAAAAGCTCCAATCCCTTCTCCCTACGAGGGAGAAGGTTAGGATGTGGGTGTATTAAATCAATGAGCCACCTATTGATCCCCCTCATCCTAGCCCTCCCCGGTGGGGAGAGAGGACTTTTGCGACACCCTCCCACCGGGAAGAGGGTTGGGGTGAGGGGCAATGCAAATACCCCCATTGCTACTCAGGAACAAATCCTTCTAACAGGGGAATTGCCTCCTGTGCAAACTTTCCCAATCGCCGATCCCCATCCGACCAATCTTCTGTCGGACCAATTGCCGTAGTTACCCGCACCAGCGCACCATCTGTCCGGTGTTTCGTCAACGCATCCCAGAAGAGATACCACTTCACCATCCACTCACTGGCGATCACACGTCCCCGCTGCTGAAACCAGTAGTAAACCAGCTGTTTATAATCCCCCCGCTTGATCACCAGTCGATTGGCTTGCAACGGCCAGTTACCAGGTATTTCAACCTGTGTAATACTCTCTATCTGCCATCCACCTCCAGGAATACATGTCCTTGGCGAATGTGCCGCAGAGCCCGCCTGCTGGGAGGCGTAATAAGCCACATAGAAATTGACCAACTTGCCCTTGTCATTGCTGTAATCTGACAATAGGTAATCATCCAGTTTCAGAGAGTCAAGATATATTGACTCCAGCTTCTCATCCCTACCTCTCCACCCCCCCATCTGCTGGGGAAAGTGCGAGAATAGATCCCGCTCCGGATGAACCTCCACTTGCCCTTTCACGTAAAGTGATCCCAAAGCAATCAACACCACCGAGCCAAGAATCCCAAAATGTACGGGCACCACTGGCCTTGGCTTCATCTCCAGGCCAACAGGCAGTGGCTCGGGCGCCTCCAAGCCGAAAACCTCATTTAGCTTGCGCTTCACAGAGCCTATTCTTGCAAGCAGCAACATCTCCAAAAGTAAAATAGCCGTACAGGCCATAAAGATGACCCAACCCTCAAAGTCGTGAAGAAAACCATCTGCCTGTTCAATACCCCAGCGATCGACCAGCCAACCGATCACACCAATCCGAAAACTATTCATAAGGACAGTAATGGGGATACTCGACAGAAATACCACAACCCGCTTCCACATCTCAACCGTGTAAAGGTAAGCTGCCAGGTAGGCAATACTTACCAGTGGAAAAAGATAGCGCAGGCCACTACATGCCTCCACCACTTGGAGTTTATAGCTACCCAGATCAATGACATTCCCTTCCAGGTAAACACTGATCCCGAACAGACGTATTACCGCCACACCAATCTCTGACGAGACCAATTGCAGCTGCCCCGAGAGGGTGTTGTAGAAGAAAGTTGGGAAGGGAACAATGAAAAAAAGCAAAAAAAGCGGCCCGGCTACCAATTTGAAGGCGTTCCAACCCATCAGTGCATAGGCCAGTCCCAACAGACAAAGTACCAGGGAGTACTGCACCAGGGTGAAAGTAGTTGCAACCCCCCCCAGAAAGAAAAAGAGGCCAGCGATGAGAACAACACCAATCCCAATCCAGGATGGTCGAAATTCAATCTGTGCAAGGTCATTGCGCCGCTGCCAGATCAGCCATGCGGAAATAAGAGGGAGAAAGTAGGCATAGCCGTACTCTTCTTTGCTATTCCAACGATAGAGCATATCGGTAACGCCATCCCAGTACGCATAGGCAAGGAGGGATACAGAAATGGTGACCAGCCCCCATAGGAAGGGTGATACATTCCAGCCGAAAGAAGTTGTGCGTAATTCCATTCTTATCCTTAGTCTTTAATTACGGCTCTGCCACTCGATGAATAAGAGAGCACTCAAAATCCTACAACTGGTTAATCAGCTAAATAGCTCTACGCTGAACTTACTTTCAACGGTAACTAGAGGGCTGGTTATCTACGCATAACCTCATGAGTCTGAGGGGAATGCTTGATTCACCAAACCACACAATAGGTCGGTAATAGATGGGAAATATTTTCTGCCGCTTACCAAAAACTGGTTTCCACTGCCTTCATTTTTAACCCCCTCAGAAACTGAAATCAGCTTGATTTCTTAGATCAGACTCACGAAATGAGCCTATGGAACAGTATCAAACTCCAGTTCTTGATCAGCATGGCCCGCTTCTTTGAGGTCTTCTAGACACCTGATGGGTTTTCATGACCCACAAAACAATTGTATCAAAATCATGGGGATTTTGCTCTATTTTTGATAGAATGAGTGAACGTTAGAACTAAGGATTGTCAGTGTGCATACGCTAATCTCTATTTCTGCTCATGGCACTCCATTCGGTAGGCATTGAGGGGACTACTCAACATTGTTTCTACCTATATGAGTAAGCAGAACCAGACACTCATAGTCACAACCCTAGGGCGTGAATTTCAGGATCACGCTGTACCATGAGATTAATAACTCCATGAACTTACTACTAATAAATAAATTCTTCTGGAGAAAGGGCGGTAGTGAAGCTGTCTATTTTGGAGAAATGGACCTCTTAGAGAACCACGGCCACCAGATCATCCCCTTCTCAATGCAGGATGAGCGCAACTTTCCCTCGGACTACTCTAGCTACTTTGTCAGCAATGTAGACTACGAAAACACCGGACTTAGGGAAAAGCTCGCCTCTGCCAGCCGCATTATATTTTCATTCGAAGCCCGACGGCAGATGACACAACTGCTCAAGGACCACAAGATCGACATCGCCCATTTCCATATTTTCCAGCACCAAATCTCTCCATCTGTCTTCGGCCCTTTGAGGAAATCCGGGATCCCCTTAGTGCTGACCCTACACGATCTTAAGCCAATCTGTCCCAGCTACCTCATGTACACCAATGGCCACATCTGTGAGGCATGCAAAGACCACAAATTCTACCACTGCGTCTTAAACAAGTGCTCAAAAAACTCTCGAATTAAGAGCCTGGTTAATATGGTAGAGATGTATTTCCACTTTTTTATGGGGTATTACAAAAATGTAGACCGGTACATCGCCGTGAGTGAGTTTTACCGCCAGAAAATGATCGAATTCGGCTTTCCGCCGGAGCAGATCATTCACCTACCTAACTACGTCGATACCGAGAAGTTCCGGTACGCCGGCCGGGATGAGGGCTACGGGCTTTACTTCGGTCGCTTATCCAACGAAAAAGGGCTGAATACTCTCCTGGAGGCTTGTGCCACCACTCGGAACATCCCCATGGTTATCACCGGCACAGGCCCTGCGGAAGAAAGATTGCGAGAGAAGGTTGATGCCCTGAAACTGAAACATATCACATTCACCGGCTATAAATCCGGTCAGGATCTGATAGACCTACTTGAGGGTGCCAGTTTCACTGTCCTGCCGTCTGAATGGTATGAAAATTGCCCTATGTCGATTCTAGAATCACTGGCTGTTGGCACCCCCGTCATTGGTTCGCGTTCCGGTGGTATCCCGGAACTGATCAATGAGGAACAAGACGGATTTACCTTTGAAGCAGGAAATGCGGAGGAATTGGCAGATAAAATGCGCATCCTCTGGTTAGATGAGAATTTACGCACGAAGATGGGAAAGAGCGGTGCAGAGAAGATCCAATCTCGATATACACCAGATGTCCATTATCAAAGCTTGGCAAAAGTATATGCGGAACTCTCCTGACACTGGAGCGGGAGTAGCTATTATTTTGGCTCGTCTACGCCTTTCCCATTGAGCACATAATGAAAGCGAAAGTGTAAACGAGCAACCTTTTATTGGTTTACGACAAAACTATTATCCGTTACTCTTAAATCTGCAACCAATCAGAAGGATCTAATATGACAGGTATCGTATTCACACCCATCGAAACTGAGAATTCAGCTCGAGAAATTATCGAGTTTGATGCCGTCAAACAGGGAAGGCAAATCATCAAATGCGCCGTCACCTACCAAGCCCTCTACGATCATTTTGATGCTGAGTACAGCGACCCCCTGTTCGCTTTCATGTCAGGTCGATCAATAATAGAATCACTTGTATCACAACGTATAGTCGATAATCTTGTCGAGAAAAGTAATCGCTTATTGCTCCAGTCATCAGACTTTTAATGTCATGACCAACATCAAGCACATAACCACTGAAAAGGCGAGGTTATTGTTACATATGATGTTTTTATTATTCCCGCCACTACTATAATCACTACGACTAAAGGAACGAGATGCTGATAATTTATATTCAACCAGGGAAGCAGCATGGCTGACTATGACCCGTCCTTAATGCCCACGGATGCCTCCATCATCACCACCTATCGGTGCCAGATGCGCTGCAAGATGTGTGAAATCTGGGAAAACCCAAGCGACAGGAAAGCAGAAATTACCCCTAAAGAGCTTGAGATCCTTCCTTCACTGAAGTTCATTAATATCACTGGCGGCGAACCCTTTCTACGCCGTGACCTCGATGAGATTATCGAAGTCGCATTTACCAAGGCCCCCCGTGTTGTAATCTCCACCTCCGGCTGGCATGTCGAGCGTATTGTTGCCATAGCTGAAAAATACCACCACATTGGCATACGGGTTAGCATCGAAGGGCTATCTGAAAAAAATGACGAACTCAGAGGTCGCACTGGCGGATTCGACAGAGGACTGGAAACCCTGCGTACTTTAAAAAACATGGGTCTCAAGGATATAGGTTTCGGAATCACTGTCTCCAACAAAAATTCAGCAGATATGCTGCAGCTGTACGAGCTATCTAAAGAGATGGACATGGAGTTTGCCACTGCCGCCTTCCATAACTCCTATTACTTCCACAAAGATAACAACATCATCGCCAACAAAGATGAGGTTACAAGCAACTTCCATGAGCTGATAGAGCGACTCATGAAGGAAAATCGCCCTAAAAGCTGGTTTCGAGCGTTTTTTAACCTTGGACTGATAAATTATATTCACGGAGGAAAACGTATGTTGCCCTGTGAAGCAGGTACGGCAAACTTTTTCGTAGACCCTGTGGGTGATATCTATCCATGTAACGGACTGGAAGATCGGTATTGGAAGGAGAGCATGGGCAACATACGTAATACTTCCAGCTTCGAGGAGATCTGGTTCAGTGATCAGGCACAGAAGATCAGGGATTTGGTAAGAACCTGTCCCAAAAACTGCTGGATGGTCGGTACAGCTGCACCGGTAATGAAAAAATACATCAGGCATCCAGCCGTGTGGGTGGCCAAAAATAAACTCAAAAGCCTGCTTGGACGCCCCATATGTGTGGATAAGATCCCAAAGTGCGACGTCGGCCAGGACCATCAACAGGGTGACCTGAGAAAACCAACGTAAATACCAGCTCAGATCACATCAGAAAAATAAGGCACAGAGTGAAATTATGAAGATCGTCGTCATTGGCACACGCGGTATTCCTGATATCCAAGGGGGCATTGAAACCCACTGCCAGGAACTCTACACGAGACTTGTACAAATGGGCTGTGATGTCACCATTGTCACCAGAACACCCTATGTACCAATAGAGCAACGAAAAGGAACCTATGAAGGCATCAGCCTAAAGCATATATACGCACCTAAAAAGAAATCGCTTGAGGCAGTCGTCCATACATTTCTAGCGATACTCTACGCCCGATTCTCTGGTGCAGATATTGTACATATCCATGCAATCGGACCCGCCTTACTCACGCCCTTTGCACGAATGCTAGGGTTGCATACAGTACTAACACACCATGGCCCAGATTATGATCGGCAGAAGTGGGGGGCATTGGCAAAAAAAGTACTGCGACTTGGGGAAGCAGCCGGCGCACGATTCGCTGACAAAATAATTGTTATTTCAAGAGTGATTGCCCGTATCCTGGAAACCAAACATGGGCGTAAGGATACACACCTGATCTACAATGGTGTACCCATCCCCATCCCTAGTACTTCCACTGATTACCTTGACGAGCTTGGAATCACCAAAGGCAAGTATGTCATCGCCGTTGGAAGATTTGTTGAGGAAAAAGGTTTTCACGACCTGATTGAGGCATGGCAAAGTCTGAGGATAACATCCTACCATCTAGTTCTCGTGGGAGATGCCGATCATGAGACCGCATACAGCCAAAAGTTGAAGCATACCGCTAAGTCAGCAGGAACCATTCTGACTGGTTTCATTAAAGGTAGAAAGCTCTCCCAGATATTCACTCATGCCCGACTGTTCGTTATGCCCTCATACCACGAGGGGCTTCCGATTGCTCTACTTGAAGCCATGAGTTATAACCTACCGGTCCTGGTCAGCGATATACCTGCCAACCTTGAGGTACCACTGGATGAGATGGACTTCTTTTCCACTGGGAATGTTACTGAACTGGCCCATGCACTGAAAAAAAAGCTTGCCCAGGGTACCTGCCCCGAATACACAGACCTGCTCCAGGAAAGATATAATTGGGATTCTGTCGCTAAAGCCACCTATGCTTTATACCAAAAACTCCTACAGCAGTAGATCCACTCCAATAAAAGCACCAATGGATATCAACTAGCCACCCCATGAAAATCCTGTTTATCTTCGAACACTATGCACCACCATTCGATGAAGGAATTAAAAACTTTGCGCACATGGTTGGTACTACACTAGCCAATGATCATGAAATTCGCATAGCCAGCGATATAACCAGTATCCCTACCCTATTCAACAGGCTGCTACTGATCCCCAGATTATTTCTAATTGCCTCCTCTTGGAGGCCAGATCGAATCGTGTATATTCCAGAAGGTGCTCTGACTTTTTTTGGTTGTCTCAAGGCATGGATACTTGGAAAGCTATTCCTCCATAGAATTTCTACTGTAAACGTACAGAAAAGGGAGTTGCTTAGCTGGCAAAAAACAATCATCAAGAAGCTCCACATCACTGGTGTGTTTTCCCTTTCCGCCTCCATGGCCACAGGGCTTGAAAAGATCAACATTAAGTCACAGGTTATCTATGCCGGCATTGACCGCGACCGGTTCTCGCCAGGGGATAACCTTACAGTACTGAAGAACAGGATTGGGATACCAGACGATCGCCCCGTAATTTTACATGTGGGCCACATTCGCAAATCGAGGAATATCGAATGGTTGAAAGAGATCCAGGAAAATTGCCCAAGGGTGCAAACCGTCCTTGTTGGCAGCACAACCACCACACAAGAATCCTCTCTTGCACGACAGCTTGAAGAGTCAGGGGTTATCGTTATCAAAGAAACCCTCCCTGCCATACAGGCGGTTTATCAGATAGCCACATGGTATCTATTCCCTGTCATACTTAGCGATGCTGCCATGGAAATACCCCTGTCTGTCCTGGAAGCCATGTCCACCAACCTACCCATCATCACCACACCTTTTGGACAACTTCCCGATCTATTCACTGAAGACAGATACTTTAAGTATGTCGATAACCTGAATGATGTGCTCGCTATCCTTATGGAAGAAGCACCAATAAACTGCAACAATCGGGAGAAGACTCAGGATTTCACCTGGCATCGCACCGCCCAACTGCTCATCGAATAGGCCCCAAATGATCCTCATTTACATCTCTGGTATCGACGGATGTGGTAAAACCACTCAATCACGCCACCTTCAAGACTGGCTTAAAACCACCCATCATTCGGCGGAATACCAGTGGCTCCGTTGGGAGCCTTCCATTATTCCAATACTAAAAAAGGCCAGAAAGCTTCTCTCCCTCAGTAAAAATAACACCGAACCTGGCTTAGGGCATACCGCCACAGAAGACAAGGATGAAGCCCGGTGGGGTAACTTCAAACACCGCCTGCTTGCCACCCGTTTTTTCCAAAGTATCTGGTTGCATTATGCAACTAGTGACTACTACAAAGCCTACCGGCACAAGTCATGTGAGTGGGATTCTGATTTCATAATCCTGGACCGTTATCTATATGATTTCATAGTAGACCAGGCTGTCAACATGAGCTGTAGTGCAAGTGAGCTTGATTCTCGACTACAGAAGACCCGCCTTAACAAAATGAAACGGCCAGACTATTTCGTCTATATAGACATCCCGGCAGAAGTAGGCTACGAACGTAAAATGGATGGAACACCACTAACCTACCTAAAAAAACGGGGACACCTGTATAAAGAACTGGCAAACGGTGAAACCACACTGTGCATTGACGGCACACAATCACCAGATGCAATCCACGCAGAGATAAGAGCCTGGATCAGCAACAAACTCAACATTACCAAGAGTAATCAAGAATGAACAAAGGCAAACTCATCATCCTGGGTTTTGACGGTATGGACTATGACCTAACCAGGGAACTAATAGAGCAAGGTGAAATGCCAAACCTCAAGCGACTATCAACAGAGGGGCAGTTTGCACCACTGCAGTCCGTGTTACCACCAGACTCTATTCCTGCCTGGATCACAGCCTTTACTGGTCTCGATCCTTCAGAACACGGTATATTGGACCATGTGAATTATCTACTTCCAGACTCAGACAAAAAAAGCATAGATACAACTGTATTCCACGAAAAAACTTTTTGGGATCGAATCGCTGCAGATACGGGAAAGTCTGTGTGCGTCATCAACCCTTTCATGGCTTATCCTGTCTGGCCCGTGAAAGGCGTAATGGTCAGTGGCCCAGTATTCATTGAAGGTGAAATACAGAGTTCTGCACCAGAACTTACTAAGGACATCCCCATCCCTGATAGTATTGGAGGTATTACCAATCTCCCAAAAAAATCAGAGATTGAGGACTTTCTAGAACACACACTGCAAGACACCAGGGAACAGGCAGCCTATGGGATGAAGATGCTGGAGAGCACAGACCCCGGACTGTTTTTCCAGACATTCCTTACCTCAGATCGCATCCAACATCACCTCTGGCGCTATTGCGATAAGACGGACCCCACCTACCCAGGTAGAAACCCTGTTGAAAATGGTATCACCGAATTTTTCCAACTAGTAGACAAGATTGTTGGTGATTTTATGGCCACCCTATCCCCCGAAGATACCCTGCTAATAATGAGCGACCATGGTCACGGTATCCGCTGTACACATACCTTCAATATCAATGAATTCTTCAGGCGCAAAGGATACGTGAAGAGTACCGCTGGCAACCAGAAGCTAAACAAGAATATTATTATAGAGAAACTGAAAAACCGGGTACTTCGGTTCATGAACGACCATGACCTGGAAGACTACATCAGCACCATTGCCAAGCTTGTACCTAATGCTAAGGAGATGAAAAAAGGTAGTCATATCACCAGTCATGGCAACAGCATGGCCTACGCTACAGATTTTGCAGGTACCAACCCCTTCGGTGGCATACGGATCAACCGGGAGAAGGTGAAGGATTACACTGCATTTCGGAGGAAGTTGATGGATGAACTCGCAGATGTGACTCATGAAGGCGAGAAGATCTTCCGCTGGTTAAAAATACGAGAGGATATATACAGTGGTAGCCATATTGACCGTTATCCAGACATACTCTACGAGATGCCCCCTCGACTTGGCACTGGCTTCTCAAACCATTGTGACCTAGTGACAGTCAACCCTACACACAAAAAGATTAGTGGGGGGCATAAGGCTAATGGGGTTTTCTTTATCAATCATCCAGAACATTGGGTAGTCAATAAATCAGATTGTAAAGTTTCAAATATATATGCATCCCTATTATCAATCTTTGGTATCAATGTTACGAATAATAATTCAAGAAGTTTTATTTGCACCAAGAATTAGCAATATTACTGACACATAGAATGTATCTGTAGCTATCCTAAGAGGAATCATTGTGAGTAATTACCCCATGATAAGAAATACACTCACTGTACTTCTAGCCAACCTATCGTTAGTCATCTGTATTGACGCATACGCCTATGGCGAATGGCAAGCGAAGGTAATTGATGTAAAAGGAGATAAGCATGTTGTGTATAAAGAAGATTACGCCCAGGAGAAAATTAATGATAGCTGGGATTTTGCTGAAGGTGACATGGAAGGCGCAACCATTACAGGAGCTATTACACAAGAAATTAAAGAGCATAGATTGAATATAAGAACATCATCAAATACGCAAATACGATGGGGTGATTTTGACCTTAATGCGCCAGAGAAAGGGGAGCTTACTGTCGGTAAACAGTGGAGCCAACAAGCATGGCCATGGGTTGTACAGATCAAGTTAAAACAAAAAATGGACATATCAGATTGGTATGTAGAAGCTGCCTACAGAGTGCATGGCAAGATCAGAAAAATAAAAAAAACAAAAAAACTTATAGGCAAGAAGGATGCAATTCTTCAATTTGACATGGGGATCTCAAAACGTGCGTACCATTCTATAAAGGTTGGAACAAATACACCTGGTAACATTGTCGCTATAGACTGGGTTCGAGTTGTACGCCCATCATTGAGTAAAACCTACCTCTATAAATTCAATGTTCCGGGAAAACCCTTATCTGCAAAATTTGCCTACTCAGCAAACGGTAAAACAGAGTTTTTTCTAAATGAGCAATTAGTAAAAGATAGCGGAGGAATGGGGCCTTACAATAAAACATTGGGGGTCTATGAGGGTATAGACAATATAAAGCAGGGAGAAAACTTGATCTGTCTCCATGTCGAAGGAATAGGTGCTTATCAAAACCCACCTAATTACGGAGACCAGTTCTTTTTCATGCAGGGTACTGTTTTTGACGACCAGGGAAACAGTGTACTGGTCAAAACGGACAGAGCATGGTTTGCCCAATATGGAGCGCGACAATGTAACACCCGGCAGCTCCCCCTTAAAAAAGCTACAGTTGTAGGAACCATCAGGAAAAGATGGCCGATCTTAAGAAATATGAATGAAAAATATCGCTATGACGAACGCCCCTATCAGGGCCGGATCGAGTTAAAATATGCATCAGGTGAGTACCCAATATTCGGCGTCGATGAGGATATTGCCTTAAACATAAAACTGATAGGCATAGGGTCAAATCAACCAGATACGACAATAACCACAACCCTACGCAACATCAATGGCAGATCATCAGGTAATACTATTAATGGAAAAAAACTGACTGGAGCCAATAATGGAATAATCAACTTCGGCAGTCATAAAGAGGGCAACTATGAACTCATCATCAAATATTACCAAGATGGATCCCTAAGAGATGAACGCCGCCAGGAGCTGGTTATTGTCGGCCCGATCCCCCAGGCAACAGGGACGACTGCAGAAAAAGAGATCACAGCAATCCTTTTCAACAAAAAAACAACTCACAAAACACTCTGTGGCACAGCAGATGGAAAGTCCGCTTTTATTAATCCAGAGAACCGTAGTTTTCTTGCCAATCTAACGAGGTACCCCAATGCCTATTATACAGATCACCAGTTGGTATTGCCACCAGAGCGGGCAGCATGGTGCTCAGTGCAATTTAAGGTCAATCAACTCTATAAACCACATAGGATTCGCGTGGAGTTTCCGGAAGGTGATTACCGAAATATGATTTTTGCCGTTGCGGAAGAGAGTAGATTCAACTACGTAATGAACGTAGGCAAGAGTGGGGCCATTGTCAGGTTAAGTACGGGTGTACATACCTCTGAAGCAGAAAGTACCACAACAGCTTATGCAGATTTTATATACTGGCCGAACAATAAAAACGCAACATTTACAATCGTCAATGCAGGACGTGCTTGGTTAGATCGAGGTGCAATCCGCAGTGTGACAGTCACAGAACTGGATGATCTTCCCGCCTTTGAGAACCAAATACAGAATAGTAACTCATATATAGGCCCATTCGTCGAACGGATAGACCGAAGCACGCCCCGGTTATTCTATAGCGGTCCTCTTGAAGCACGCTTCTCCAGAGAAATATACAATGTTGAGTTCCCAGGCTACTATCAGGCTTGGCACAACACTATCAGTAACCTCATAAAGTATCTAAAATACTCAGGACAGAACAGCTATTTTGCCGGCATCTACATGTATTACGGGGGATGGTTCCCATCACCCGAATATGAAGGTTATGCAAAGGGATGGAAAAATCTACCACCAGGGTGGCGTGATGGGGCCTTTGCTTTAATGACCAAAATGTTCGAAATGAACCAGTTAAATATTATTCTTGGCGTTCAGTTTATCGGGAATAGAGAACTGATCGCGCAGGATGTGGTAAGCAATGGTGATGCTCTGGAGGGAAGAAGAGCACCGCGTTTTATATCTGCATTGGGCAATCAGGTGCATGGATTTCAGAATCAGGGATTTAACTTTCTACTACCCGAAGTTAAAGAAGAAATACTGACATTAGCAGAAAAAATCGCAGAGCATTATTCCCAATACAGTGCTGTAAAAGGAATTACCTGGATGAGGCAACCAGAATTCCCAAGAGATGCAGGTGGGAATCTGGGGCAAAGATCACCTATAAAAACCGGGTATGGAGATTATACGATCAATGCCTATATAAATGAAACGGGCAGCAGACTGCCTGACCCTATCAATAAAAAGAAGCGATTCGTGCAAAGATACCGATGGCTTATGGATAATGAGAAAGAGCAATGGCTAAACTGGCGATGCAAAAAAGTCTACGAAACGGACAAAGAGATCTACACAATTCTATCCAGACACCGGCCTGACTGGAAGTTCTGGCGAGTTCTACCAAGGCCTGTTCCAGAAGAGATCAAGGAGTGGATGGGGCGCCGTTTGTCATTTAAAGATGTCTACAGATATGGGGGTAACTGCACCGCCCTATACGAAAATGATGATCAAATGCATACAATGCGTATGCTTGATATTGGAGTTGATCGGAAATATAAGAAACGCTCCATGCAGATCGGTTCACTTAGCGACGATGCGAAGCGCTTTTTTGAAATGGCCGCGACGAAGGCCAGCCTAAGTGGTGAGGATATACATGCCCATGTTGGTTTTATGTTCGAACAGAAAATAAAGAATAATACAAAATGGCCATGGAGCAATATGCTAGTTGTCGGATACTCTATCCCTTCTACCGATGGTTTAAGACCAACCTTGGGCAACCCGGATGGTAGATCAGCAGCTGGTGGAAGATCTATATCAATCGGCTGGAGTGATGTCGGACACTTTTTTGGTGCCGAGAAAGATATTAAATCCTACATTCGGCAGCGCAGAAAAAGCACAGGCCCATCTTCACAATAGCGACCTACCCTACAAATTATTAGCCATTCAGGATAATTAAATGCAATGAAAATAGCTTACATAACAACCTACGACTCAAGCGATATTTATGCCTGGTCTGGATCAAGCAATCATATTCTCAGCGCATCGAACAATAGTGGTTTTCAAACAGAGTCTATTGGCAACCTTAAGGAACCACTGAACAAGTCATGACCGATTACCTTCCACTCAGGGGGTGCACAATTCAAATCGACCAGACCAATTCAGAGACTCCTTAAAGGGAATAGCCATCTGTTGATTTTGTTGAAATAGCACCTCTATAAATAGTGAAGGGAAACAGAAGCTATCTCTTTATTTTCATCCTTATTACTTTGATGACAGCGACATTATTTAATGATAAGCATTATGGTTAATAAATTAGTTAACATTGTTAATAAAATACAATTATTTAGACACAAGGTAATTATTGGAGATCATGCTCTAATTAATGGATTTATCAGAATCAGTAATAAGGGATATATTTCGATAGAAGATGGTTTCGTATGCAATTCGGGGAGAAAATATAATCCTATTGGTGGCGGTGATTTTACTCAACTAATAACCTCAAAGGAAGGTAGGATTATCATCGGAAATAATGTAGGCATATCGAATTCAAGCATTAATTCGCATTATGAAATCATAATACAGGATGATGTTATGATCGGAGGTGGTTGTCGAATATGGGATAGTAATTTTCATTCCATTGATTATGCTGAACGAATAGGTGTAAAAGAAGAAATCATAGAAACTGGTAGAATTTTTATTGGAAAAGGGTGTTTTATAGGTGGTGGTACAATAATATTAAAAGGTGTAACTATCGGTGAAAGAGTTGTGGTTGGTGCGGGCAGTGTTGTATCAAAGGACATACCTTCCGATAGTGTTTATGCTGGCAACCCAGCCGTAAAGATAAAATGAAAGATAGTATTTTAAAAGACTCTTTGATGAGTGGTGCATCAACTATACTAAGCATGTCATCACTATTAATTCTATTGCCAATATTTATCAATAGCGTTGGTTTAAGTAATTATGGAATATTTTCCATTTTATTATTATTAATCAATATAAATATGTATGTAGGATTTGGCATTGACGCGGCTTTAATAAAATATTTGTCATCGGAAAATAATAAATCTTTAAGGGATACAGATATTATTGTCTCCGCTAGTATTGTCATACTAAGCGGGATAGCATTTTTAATATTACTTATTTACTTTAGAGAATATGTGATTGTTGAAGTATTTTCTTTAAATAATAATCTTAATGTCGATTTTCTATATATAAGCATGACTGTGTCGGGTGTTATATTTTTGATCGGCGGTGTATTTAAGGCGATTCTTGCTTCAAAAGGTAAAGTTTATATATTTGAATTCATAAAGAGTATATATACAATTATTTTTTGGCTGAGTCTTGTAGTATCATGTACATTTGGTGGCGGCTTTAATGCGTTTGGAATCATTTCACTGGTTACCTCAATAATTTGGGGTATATGTACCATGATAATAGCCATTTATATATATGGCGGCATTGGCTTAAGCGGTTTCTTGTTGAACTGGAGGTCTTCACTTATAAAACAGATACATTTTAGTTCAAACATATTGTTAAGTAACATTTTTGTATTATCTTTTGAGCCATTGACAAAGATTTTAGTTATAAATTACTTTGGTACAAGTTCAGCTGCAATCTATGATATATCATTAAGATTGAAGAACCAGGTCCAGCAATTAATTACTAAATTATTATTTCCACTATACTCATCAATATCTAAATTTGATTCCACTGAAAAGCAATTAAAATTTGTTATACATTCCGAGGTGACTATTCTTCATCTTGTTGCGATCTGTATCCCGTTATTTCTTTTGTTACGCCCACTATTATATTGGTGGATGCCTGATGTGTCAGATAGTATATATTTTACCTTAACCCCCATCCTAATGTCTTATATATTGTTTTCTGCAGTGCTAACCCCAGGTTATTATTGTTTATTGTCTAATCATAAATTAAAAACAATTATAATATATCATATGATTATTTTGCTTGTTAACTTCTTGGTGATTTTTAGCACTAAGGACGTGCTCTACTATTATTCTATAGTACTTGGTAATGCTATGGCATTGATTGCTGGTTTTCCTATTATTTTATCTAAACAAAATATCATCCCATTAGATACATTACTCCAAAACCGCATAGACATTAAAAGTCATTTGATCTTGATAATAGCTAATTGTTTATTCTTGATAATTCTAAACTATTTCTATCATTTAGAGCTATGGTGGTTTTTAATTATTGCATTGGTCGTATCTATACAACTCTATCGTGCAATGAAAAAGATTCTGTGTGATTTAGAAATAATAACGGCCACTTCAAAATGATCAAATTAGTGACGCGTATTACGCCGCATGTTCCAGGGCAGGGGCTGGCGGTGTTTGTCAACAATCTCATCTCTCTCCTTTTCGGTGAGTTTATTGGCTGGCGTTCTTCTTGCTGCCGCTGACTCTTTACGTCGATCTTTAAGCGCCTGCTCTTTATGCAACTGCTGCTTCCAGCGACGCAGGGTGCGTGAATTGATCTCTAGCACCTCACATGCCTTAGGCTGGCGTGCACCTGCGGTGACTGCCTCACCGATTAGGTTGATGGCCATCTGGCGATCCTCAGGGGCAATCATTCTTCCCCTCTGCCCCCCCAGATGGCCTGGACTTTTTTTTCGAGTATAAGCAGGGCGGCTGCCTCCGCCAGGGCCTTCTCCTTACGTCTCAGCTCTTTTTCAAGTTGGCGGGTTTTTTTCTTCTCTTTTTGCCACATGGTCCGCTCTGCTTTGGTGAGTCGTTCCGTGCTGTCGTTACCTGTGGCGGCACCTTCTTTCCAGCGAGTGATCTGTTCAGCATAGAGTCCTTT
>JBEVXT010000795.1:0-4389 GCA_040505955.1 Sedimenticola sp.
CGCTCCGCCAGTTTTGTATTGTTGTTTTCAGTGGCCATACTCACTCCACACCTGCGAATAGATGATTATTCCCTGTCTCAATGGCCTTGATGTGCAAGGTAAGCAGAGAATCAGGATGGTATTTGAACAAGGTTTCGGGTGTGATCCCTCCACCCGACTACCTGTTGGGTAGCTGGAAAAAAATAGGCGGCTGTAAACACTTGGCTTACAGACCGCCTTTTTCATCAAACAATTATCTTTTCATTATTCAAAGAGATACTTCACACCCAGTTGAATACTGGAGGACTCCTGGAACTGGCCGAAAGTGGTGTTCTCATCACCCCAGTAGGTATTCAGCTCCGCTGTACCCACCAGCTGATCGCTGAAGGAGTACTCCACATCGAAACGGTTCCACCAGCCACCGCCCTCTTCATAGATGGTAATGTTGTTCCAACGACCGAGCTGTGACTCACCAAAGGGCTTGGAGAAGAACAGGGAGTAGAACTCCTTGTTTTTCTCTGCTTGGTTCAGACCGTTGGTCAAATGCAACGTGGCGAAATCAGCCGTGTACTTTGAGCAATCAATAGTGCTTCCGAACTGGGTGGTGCAGCTTCGGTCGGTATCGATATAATTAAGATTGCGGAACTGAATAAACTGACCACTGATCATGAGATTTGTCATGACACTTACATCAATACCGAGGACATATTTGAACATGTCCGCATCCTGCATCGTAAGGGAACCCTCCAGGTCACCAATAGCCAGCAGACGTTTGTCGACCACTGGTTGTTTGGTATCTTTGTCATACAGGAATTCGCCACGTATAACGACCGGTGCCGCTGCAGTATCAAATGCGTAGTCAAATGAAGTACCTAAGCTATTAACGCGATTCAGTCGTTCGGTAAAGCGCAGTTCTACTGCATTACCCGCGTGTGTTGCATCCCCCGTGGCACCGGTCATTGGGTTTACTGCACCATAAAAATTGGTGCCATCGGTTAGGACGACGGATGCACTACTAAAAGCATTCAGAGTGGCGGAGTCTCGGGATATAACTGCACCGGTCGGCATTCCACCACCACCAGCCGCTCTAATCTGGCTAGTCAGTTTCTGTCCGGTCACAGCATCGTGATAGCTCAGATCGACACTGGGATTGCTGTCATAGTGATAGAAGTAGTTAACAGAATAGTTCAGTCCGGTATCGGTGGAGTTACGAAAGCGGAAACCAGCATTGGGTTCAAAGCTGTCTGGGTAATCACGAACATAGCGGGTACTCAAACCCGCGATGGTGCCACCAGTGCCCTGATTACCTGCAAAGGTATTGAAGGTTGTGAAGGTGGCGCTTGGCATATATTCAAATGCCGAGGTGGCGCTTGCAGGGCTCCATACGACTGTGCTTGGAGTCGTAACGTTTGTAAGGTTGGTCGTGTAGGCATTGGAGTTTGCTCCAACCGAGGCCGTATCGTTTGCAAATGTATTCAGTAGCTCGTTACCCGAATACGTACCCGGCCCACCTGCCAATGGATTTGCGGTAGAACCGCTCGAAAGTGCAGGAGTACCTGTACCGGCCAGCAGAGGTAAGGCACCAGCAAAGGTAACATTCCAGTTTTGGGCCGCAAAGCCATCCACTGACAGACTGCTGAACGGGACTAAGCCGGCAGCGTTTGCTCCGCCGCCAGTAAATGAACCCGCAGTAGCAAAGTTGTGGAAGCTATTGGATACAGCACCCATTGCAGGCGCAATGTTCAGAAATCCGTTGACTGGACCAGTGATAGTGTCAACCCCTTTCATAAGGAACGGGTGCCCAGTATCACCATTTGAATTGAGTCCAGGGATTTTATTCTCTTCGGCTTGTGAGACGATGAACTGAAAGTTACCATTCTCGCCCACATCTGTTTCACCCTTGACCATGAAGATGGGAATACGAGAGTCTTCCATGGTGTTCTGATTAAGTTCACGGAAATCGGTAGGATTGATGATATCCAGCAGCTTAATACCATCTGCAGTACCCCAGACTTCCTGCTGCTTGCCAATACGGAAGTCCCAGGCAGCAGCCGTAGTATCGAGGTAGATCTCTCGAATCCAATCGTTCTGAGTGAAACTCCTATGGCCTTTGTAATCAGCGTTCACCCCTTTGCTGTCATAGATCATATTCAGATCAGCATGAAAGGATGACTCTTCGCCGACATCGCCGTTGACGAATAACCGGACGGAGTTTTCGAACTTCATGACATCACCGACATCGTCGGTGGTCGTATCAAGAGCAGTAGCGGCCTGGCCGGTACGCTGGCCATCTTGAATATGGAAAGCCGTTTCGTTTTTAGCGTAGCCGGAGACTTCGATCTCAGCTATTGCAGCAGCAGGTAAAACCAGCAAAGCCGCCACAGCGAGGGAGAGTGGAGTTCTTTTAAACATTATTGAATAATCCTCTAAACATATAGGGTACGCCACAATCCTCACATGGGGACGGGCTGCACAGGCCTGTACTTATCGTTTAATTTTTCTCAGGGTCTTTTCAGTCCACTTCTTCTCTTTGAAGTCACCGTTGGAAACGACAACCTTTGCAGGAATTACCGCCCAGGTCTCATGGCCGCTGGCTGTGGTTTTGCCGTACCAGTAACCCCATGCCTGTGCCCGTGGATCGCTCATATTCAGGCTCTTCCAGTCACGGTCGAGAACCTTGATCTGCTCTCCACCTTTGAAATACTCGGTGCGGTAATCAGCAAAGGTCTTGGTGTCGATATAGCTGACACGATGGTCGTACCACCAGCTCTCGAACTTGGTTGTGCTCTTGACCTTGTACACCTCTTTTCCCTTTGGCGTACAGGCAGCCTCCGGGAGATTCTTGGTGTATCGTGAACGCTGATCTGCAGGGATATCCATGGCACCCAGGCAACCTTCAAAAGTTGCCTTACCCAGCAACTCATGGGTCTCGTTGTGCGGCTTACGCAGCACTACGTCGCCAAAGGTGAAGTCTGTACCACCCCAGGCATCATCATGGGCCGGTTGTGCAAAGCGACGAATCTTGCGCAGTGCCGGCAGCCAGATCATATAGGACTGGCTCTTCGCGTCATCATCGTAGTCGGTGATCAACATACCGGTACCCTTCAGCTTACCGGAGCGGAAGATAGCCAGATCCTTGGCGCGTACCGTCCCATCATCCTTATAATTATTATTGAGGTAACGTTCGAGAGTGTTGGTTGAAGGCTTTGAACCTTGGGCCTTACTCACCAGTACGGTGATATCACGTCCCTTTTTGGTGATCGCGAAGTTTTTCAACGCGTAGAAGTGATTTACATAGTAGACCTGATCAATAATCTGATCGGCAGTCACGTCACCGGTGGGGTACGAAAGATCCGGAGAGACTCCGGCGGTGGATACAGCGGGTGCGGCAAACAGTGCGCAGGTCAACACCTTAACGCCAAGGCTCTTTTTAAACATCATCCATCCTCGTTTGATACATCTGAGCAGATCGAAGCTTTTGCTTCGCGCTTACTAAATTTTCTGTATTGAAGGGAACAAGTAAATCAGGGATGGATGTGTTTCAGGCCTCTGCCCGTAAACAACACACCATCCATGTGAATACAAGGTGTTCCCTGAACTATCTTCGCTGTAGAATCTGAAAAAAAAATCGGTATAAGTGGTGCATACACCCCAATGAAACCAAATAAATTCATACTCTATCTATCTTTGTGTGGTTACTTTTAACACTTTTCACCAGGGAAAAAAAGCAAAACACCGCACTTCAATTATTAAGCATTTACTAATAAATCAACAAGATAAGGATAGCCCTTAAAGAAATGTGGTTGTTTCTGGATTTATGTGTATCTCACGGATATAGCACGCTATAACTAGGCTAAGCTGGATATGTGTGCATTATTCCAACACCACTATCCAGGTATAACTAGTTATTACACTAGTGGTTTCTACCAATATGATTTCATCTATCATATTGAATGGGTGTATCAGAAACTTCTGTTCATCGGTGGTTTGAAGATCTATTAAATAAGTGGCAATGCACAATAAACCGGAACTCAGGCGTAGGAGCGAACTTGTTCGCGAAGAGTCTCCTACGAAGCTAATCGCGAACAAGTTCGCTCCCAATGTCATTAACTTAAGCTTAATACCATGGTCATCCCTGCATAGGTTGGAACCCAGTGGTCGAACTTCCCTCTTTCCCGTCATACCCGCGCAGGCGGGTATCCAGCGCTACGGAGCGCTGTCCCCCCTGGATTCCATCCTTAGGTCCGTAAACGGTGCATCCCTGCACCACTACTCCCGCCTACGCGGGAATGACGAGCCTGAAGTTTACGGGGAATTTTCCACCTAAGTTAATGGCATTGAGTTCGCTCCTACAGCACCCCTGTACCAGCAAAAATGCAGTTTTCAGGATTATTGTGCATAGTCAGTATT
>JBEVXT010000796.1:0-5620 GCA_040505955.1 Sedimenticola sp.
AACATTCATTCCGGTAGATCTATGCTCGCAAAATACAAAAACAAATTTATTAGTACATTGTAGTTTAATTTGTGTTAGAATACAAATCAATCTACAGTTCCGTTTTCACACATATTTCCGGTTGTTGGTGTACAGTTGTGAATTCTTTATGCTTTCTTCTCAGTATTTCAGAGAATGAAACACGTGACTTAATACTTCCTATATATTTCCCCGAACTTCAGTGTCATTTGGCACTTCATCGCGGGAACAATATAAGGGAAGTAACCCTGCTTATTAATCAGATACCCGTATTTTGTCGATCATTCGTTCTCCTCTCGCTTGTATGTCGGTCCCTGTATTAGGTGCATGTGCACCTGCGAACAGACTAAAAATCCGGATATCTCAATAACAAACTGACCATTTGTCTATACAGCATGTTATGGGTTTCTATTATTTGGCCTTGCTGCGGTACCTAAGTTAAAATTTGGGAAATATTATTTTTATTTCCCCTCACCTTTACAAGTGTGGTTTCGTGAATCACTAGCATATAGTTTGTGATCAATCGAGTATATATCTGAATAAGAGACTACGTGGTCTTTATTACGGTCAACATAATTTATTATAGGGATAACATTTTGCGAGAATTTATCGGGAAGAAGCTTTTAAAAGTCCGACTGTAGGTCTAGACAGCCATAACGTCTTCTATCGGTATTATAGGAACTTTACAAGTTTATATCCCCGATAAAGTCTCACAAAAGGCTATTCATTGCTTATAGTTCCAATGTTTCCATTATTTGCAACTAATATGTTAAGCTTTTCCAATTTTAATGTTGGAACTTTCATTCGCGAATGCAGTTTCTGTACAGGTTTTCATCGATGTGCAAATTCTCGAAATAGACGTGTATATCAGTATTTCTGTTTCTATTTAGAATATGTCCGTGTTAGAAGTACATATTGTGATGTGACTTTGTGTTATATAACACATGTTTATTACAACCCCGTCTCTTATTGCAATATGTATCATGGCAGCTACATCAACAACCTTACGTAATTTCTCTCTCAATCTCCCATTATTGCTGTAGCCTATTTCTCGAACGTTCCATAGTCGACTTTGACACAAAGTCGACTTTGAGGGAGCAATAGTTATTTCAGAAACAGCAAACTTGCCAAATAAACTTTAGCTGTCGTCAGCACTTTTTTACTATTTTTGTTGGAAAAATATGTTTTGGGAGCACATTGGAATCGTCTCCTGAGGAGACGATTCCAATATGCTACCAATACATAATCTTATATAAATATGGAAAATATTGAAAGCGATAACAGGTAGCGAGTTTGTGTTTAGGGTTAAATGAATAAATTACTTATAAACAAAGTAAAGGAATGAGTTTGTGTCAAAGTAAATAGTTGAACTATGAACTATGTTTATATATGGACGCTTCATAATGTTATTGACTGAAAATAAGCAAATATTTCATTTACCCAAAGAAAATGATATCTCCCTGTTAGTCGACTTTGTGTCAAAGTCGACTTTGGAACGTTATTGAAATAGGCTCCCATCTCTCCCGCCACATGAAAACCATCTACGTCACTTCCCGCCCAAGCTCCCATTACGATGCCATCTGGCGGCATACATAGCTGAGCTGCCATAGACACTGATATGGGGCTGAGCTGTGAGGTGAAATTGTAGAGGTTCGATGTTATAAACATGTCGCAATCCACAACCGTTTTACACAAAACCAGTAACATGCGAGACACGTATGAATATAAGCAAAGCTAGTATACAATCTGTTACTGTTAGTACATGTATAAAACTACAAACTTACATTGTATATATAGAGAAATAATAAATCGATGGAAATAATAAGTTCCGGGTTTGGGTTCGTTCTAGTGCCAGTTGATATCATGTTTTATTATTATCTCATCTGGCCTGTTAAACTTGATATCAAATGGCCATAGTCTGACAAGGAATTAGAATCAGTAGCTGCACTAATTTCATAACCCTATTCCCAACAAACCTGCCGATTCCGTATGGCAGAACCGGTCGGTTTCCTGGGAATAGATTTAACTAGACAGTGTCATAATAAATCTCCCTAACTACAACAGCCACAATGTAATCGTCACAAAGTATATCAATATAAATCAATATTACTATTTGCTGGTTGGCGTTATATTATATTCATTATTATGTAGGTCACCTTTTACGATAATGAGAATCTAGTTCACACATGGACTCAATACGCAGAAACCAGGCTTATCATTTTTACATATTTAGTATATTATATCGGATATTGGCGAAACTTACAATTCAGGATGGTGTTCAACATCTGTGTAAGTTTCGCTATTAAACTGTCGAACACATTTTCTGACATAAGCATAGATATAAATTCTAGTTTTGAAGAAAGATGGCGATTCGATAAACGAATTCATTATGACGTTTCATTGGTTGTGCAATACCATGTGACGTAACCGCATTACGTCGATGTACTGACGCGACGTAAACAATTCCTAGTGCAAACTACGGTAGTTTCGATAACTATTGAATATATCTGGCTGTTTTAATTAAGTAAAATATAGAATACCATGCTAGAGTCATTTGATATCAAATTCAACAGGCTCGGCTTGGAAACGGTAGGAATTCCTCGGCAAGCCTCGGAATTCCTACGCGTTTCCTAGGCTCGTCTGATAAACATAATATCGAAAGACACTGGCCTGGTATTCCCTGTTTATGTCTATCCATTCCATATGCAAACTTGATTCATTCGTTCGTGTATGTGACCTCTAAACTATCTGTACTGTAGTTCCGCTGTTGTCTTTATTTTTTGTTTTTGTTTCTAAGATTTCTAGACGTTATACTTATAAATATATGCTAGACTCTCAAATTTTGAATTCCAGTGAGTGATGATGATGCCGAATTTCGCCAAAACATTTGGGTGAAACGAAACACGGTTATTGATATGTTTCTATATTTATCTTCAAACATGGCAGCACAGCTGAATCGTCTCCCAAAACGTGTTTAAATAGAATAAGTGTATGATAAAATATTGACAGGCTGCAGACCATATAATTGTTTTCCTTTTCCCGCTTGTACAGTTCAGTTTGGTTTGTTTTATTGTTTATATTTAAGGATGGGAATTAGCCTTCATACCCGGTAACTGTACAATATCTCGGGTATGGCGACGTAGCGTCCTAATTTCCTGTTCTTGTAAAATTGTAGCAGTCGGAGGGAGGGAACTTCAGCAGACTTGCCAATATCCACATATATATCCAGGTATTTAACAGACCTGAAAATATATGAAGGATGATGACAGACAGATAATAGCTGCAGGTTTCCATCAAATGATGTAGAAAGTTACTGAAGAGCACATGTTTTGTGTTCTCAGATACTTTCGACGTCATTGTCGGAAATATGGACGTAAGCCAGCATGTAAACAGTGATCCGTACTATTATAAGGGTGTTTCTCGCGGGGTATACGTCTTTTGATTGGTAATATAATTTCAACAGCTATTGTTAAAACGACCTCACTGCACTATACTTACTACTTAGTATACGTAATAAACGAGTATTTCTTCCAGATTTATGTTTCTTTCGCAATACTGTATATAGACGGTTTAAATGGTGGCCCCAACATATACTTTAATATAAGAAGTAATAAAACTAATAACACTTTAAACCCCAGCGGCCTATTTAAATACCAGGGTTTGTAAACATTGTAGATCCAGACGAGCCGGCTCATACGAGCCGTCTCATCAGGATCTGCACTATTTGCAAGTATTTTCCATATTTAAGAAAAAAAAATCATGTTTAAATGGACTGGTCTGAATTTGATTTTATGGCAAATATGTTGGTCTGAATGGGAGAATAGGAGATTCCATGTCGGCTATATAGAGGTGAAGGGTTAAGTTTTCCATCAACAAAATGGAGAGCGGTTCAAAATGAAATGTGTTAAAGACCTGCGTGTCAAAAGAATAAAAGCAACTTGAAATATAAAAAATATAACCCAATAGTGTCCTCATACAATTGCATGGTTTGGATTGCAAATCACACTACCTTTAAAGACTAAAGATGTTCATTAATTAATTGTACTTGAAGAAGTAGGATGCATATATCAAGTTGAAATAATTCTAAATATAAACTTATTGACACATTTGAATATTTAGTAGCGTCGTCCAATGAATATTAACCCTTTCAACACCACATCCCTCTTTAGAGACAACAGTTGCAAACAGTGCAGATCCAGATGAGCCGGCTCGTAACGAGCCGTCCCATCAGGATCTCCACCGTTTGCTAATCGTTTTCAAATTTGAAAAACATACCCATTCTGAAGAATGGGCTAGCCTGAAAATTTGAATGGACCAATGAAATAGCAGGAAACATTGGCATGGAAGAGCCCATTAAGTTACTTGGTGTTGAAGGGGTTAAAGCGCCGTTTATGGTAAGATAGCGATGGCGACAGCAAGCAGAACGGCGAGACTTGTGGCGACCGCCCTCGTCGCAGATGAGGACTCAGATGAACATACTCCGATAAGGACCGTGGTCGTCCCCGTCTGCTGAGTGGTCCCGCTCACTGGAGTGTTCTTCACCAGGACCTCGAGGCTGTACACCTTCAGTGCCCTGTCCACAGTCTTGCCCGCCGCGATCTTGATCTCCCCGTTGCCGGCAGCGTTCTTCGCCACCTCAAATACAGTTTTCTTGTTTCCGCCTGCGGAGGACAGACCGTCACATGTACAACACGTGTAACGTTTCATTTCAAGTGTAATATGCGATGTGAGAAATTATTTATATCACAAGTGTTTCAGTTTCCATAGAACAGAGAGTAATACTTTTCAACGTCGAAGTAACTGAAACAAGAAGCGCACGTTAACACTACGCTAATCCCCTCGCCGAGCATTGATAGTAAGTCCGATCCGTGACCTTGACATTTGACGTAGGAACCCGGGTACTCATGTGACACTCCATTATATTCAGGTATACATGTACACTGTTGCCAAGTATTACTGAAATCCATCAAGCGGTTCCAAAGAAATCTAGCGCAATCTCGCTAAGCGCAAATGCTTAACGTGTTACGGACGGACGGACGGACGTTCTCCCGAGAGTTGTATGTGAGGTTTTCCGTTTTATGACGGACGCACTCACGGACGCACGCACGCACGAACATGGACTAACGCTATATCCCCTTTTTGCTATATGCGATTATACCTTCTCGATGAATATACACTGTATTATGCATTTGTACATTTTAATTTTAGCAAACAAAGGTAAAATGCATAAATATTTGTATGAATTTTGTGGAGAGCCTGCGCAAATAAGTAATGCTGAGAGATGTTATCTATATTCTGCAATATCGTAAGTCCTGGTATAGCAATAAAGCGTTACGTTCTTGTCATGTACTCTTCTTAAATCGATGAAAAGATTTTTGGGTAATTTTGTTTTATTTCTTACAAACTTGCCTAATGAATTAGTGCATTGATATATGCATAATGAAGTACTGTTGGCGATTTTCTTTCATGATGATGCTGAATTTGAATTTGAAATTTATATAGTGATCAGAAGCATCCTTAATGAGGTTTCAATACATAATTATGGTCGAGGGAATATGCACCCAGTGACCTCCGAAAATGATTTCAGCCATCTTCTGCTAAC
>JBEVXT010000797.1:0-8913 GCA_040505955.1 Sedimenticola sp.
TCTTATCAAGGCCTTCCCGAACCAGAGAAATCGCCTTGTCGAGCTCACCCTGATCAGCATACAAGGCAGACAACAGTGATATAGCGTCCAGGTTTTCCGGGGCAACCTTCACTGCTGCCAAAGCCTGTTTAATGGCCTCCTCCGGCTCTCCCAGGCGGGCCTTGGCCAACCCCCTGAGGACCAGCGCACCAGGTTCATCAGGCGATACCTTGAGGGCGGCATCGGCGGCATCCAGGGCCTTCTCCGGGGCACCACTCAAGGCATATAGCCGACCCAGGTGAACCTGTGCACCGACATGTAGGGGATCCAGTTCGACCGCCCTCAGAAATAGGGCGTAGGCCTTGCGCCAGTTCTGATCCTTCTCCTCAATCTGACCAAACATGTAGAGAGCTTCCACATCTTTTGGGTCGATCTGCAGGACGTTCTTGAACTCCAAGCGTGCCTTTGTATAGTTGCCCTGTTCATAGAGCTCTATACCTTTCTGAAAATATTTTATTTTTCTATCTTCAGCCCCACCACACCCAAGCAATAACGTACAAATGAGTATGATTATGTATTGTCTGAAACTGAATACCCTTTTCATAACTTACCCTATAAACCTAAAGTGATAAAACACTTCGAACAATTATAATAATAAACGCAGCCATCGAACTACCTAACGCAATGTTATCCGGCCTTTCCTTCCTATTGAAAAGCACATCAATTGCGTAAAATAGTATGAATGCCTCAACGATCACTAGTTTATCAAAATTCTCAATTACAGAAATATCGATAACCAACGGAACAATCAATGCTGCAACTACTATCAATAAATCCAGTGCTGAAAATCCAAAATTATTTTTATTCCAGAAACGTATTACTAATGCGATGGTGATGCCCATCACCAGAAAATATGCACTGACAAGAAAACTAGGGATCCACTCGGTTACTGATGCAGTCCCAATAAAATGGAGGGAAAACATTGCAAGTGAAAACAGGCACCACCTAATTATCAAAATGCGTACACTAAATCCTTTTAGTTGCACTATAGCTATTGAGAAAAGCATGATCAATGCAGCATAACCAAAGCCTGACGTGATTTCTTCCACTGACAAGGCACTAAAAATAAATATGCATCCCAGCATCAAACCAGTAACTCTAAACATCAACCACCTGTAGAATACCGGCCTCCTACGAATGTCTGTCCAATCAATAACTGATGATATTGTGCTTGTAAGTCTCCTTGAGATACTGACCTTGCTACTTGTGGCGGCAATCAACAAAAGACAAAAACCAAGATACATTGCAGTAATCACAAGATCACTGAAATACCTCATCTTGTATGCACTAACAATCAGAAATATCTGAATCAGAAAAATAATGATGACTGCGCTGTGATGCGAGAACCCTATATCCAGAAAACGGTGATGAATGTGATTTCTATCCGGCGAGAAAGGTGACCTCCCCTCTGATAGTCTCTTGGTCATTACAAACAGCGTATCGAGTATAGGGAGGCCAAGCACCAAAACAGGGACCAACGGACTCATAGCCGTATTACTCTGCTGTGACACAAGGATACCAATAATGCCAGCACAAAAACCCAGGTACTGACTACCTGAATCACCCATAAATACGACTGCCGGATGGGAATTGAAACGTAAAAAACCGATGGTTGCACCGACTACTGAGAGGGAAAAAAAGAAGACTATTAGATCATCTACCTGGTAGGCGATAATCATCAGACAGCCTATTGCCAGCAACCCCGTCCCAGCCGCCAAGCCATCCAATCCATCGGCCAGGTTAACCGCATTAGTAACCCCTACCAGACAAATAACTGTAACGATCCTCGCTAAACTGAGCGGTACAGCATATTCGTCAATATAAGGAAATTGATTTATGACCACATCACCGGCATATACCACAATCGATGCGGCTATTATCTGCCCCGCAAACTTTAACCTATAGTTAAGGTTACTCTTGTCATCCCAAAGTCCAAACAGAAACAGTACAACCAGCCCACAAAATAGTGGAACTTGCAGCTCTGACTCTGGTAACCAAATTAACAGCGGCACAATACTACCAAAAAAGATCGCAATACCGCCTATACGAGGGACAGCACCTTCGTGTACCTTCCTCGCGTCAGGAATATCAACTAATCCAATATCCGGTGCCAGCTTTGCCAGCAACGGTATCAGTAGCATCGACAATGACATTGCTACTACAAATATCAATAAACCTATCGCAGTCATACCTATTCCATCAGTTCGGGATATAGGGCTTTAGTTCGTCGCTTATATCCTGTGCGAATCCAACCAGCTTCAAGTCCACCTCAGCCACATCCTGCCCAGGAGCCACCATTGTCGTTAGGCGAACCAGTGTACCATCTGTGCGGTTACGGGTGAGTGAATCCCAAAAAAGATACCACTTTACCATGTATTCACTGGTAATCACCCTGCCCCGCTGCTGAAACCAGTAGTAGACCAGCTGCTTGACGTCCCCCAGTTGGATAACAACCCGGTTCACCTGCAAAGGCTGTCCAGCGACCCGAACACCCTCAATCATCCGCTGTTCAAAACCCGTCATCTTCCAGCCCCCACCCGGCAGGCAGGACTTAGGCGAATGAGCTGAGGCCCCCTTGCGCTGAGAGTCGTAATAGGCCACATAAAAATTGACCGGTGCCCCCTCACTCTTGCGGTAATCTGCAAGCAGGTGGTCATCCAGCTTGAGTGCATCGATATAAATTGGCTCCAGCTGGCCCATACTGCCCTGCCAATCACCAATTTTGGTGGGGAAGGCATCGAATGTCAGGCGCTGAGGTACCAGCTCTTCGCGCTCAGGCAACATTTGGGAAGCAACCGCTACCATCAACAGCAGTGTAAAAGCTGCATAGAAGGGTGTAGGTAAGGAGCGCTGTTTCACCTGTGCATCCATGGGTACCGGTGCGGGCAACTCAAGTGCAAACGCCTCGCGCAGGGGCAGGCGATCCTTTCCGACCAGCGAGAACAGCCACATCTCGAACACCAGTAGTGCTGCACAAGCCATGAAAACGAACCAGCCTTCGAAATCATGGAGAAATCCTTCTGCCATAGATTGACCCCAGTGCTCTACCAATACCCCTATTACTCCAATACGAAAACTGTTCATAAGTACGGTGATTGGAATGGTGGAGAGGAAAATGACCGATTTTTTCCAGAAGGCGGCCTTATAAAGGTAAGCCGCTATAAAACCCAAAGCCGTCAATGGAAACAGGTAACGTAATCCGCTACAGGCCTCAACTACCTGGAGTTTAAAGTCTCCAAGATCAATGACATTTCCTTCCAAAAAAACACTAATTCCGAACAACCGGATAATATCGACCCCAATCTGGGAGGAGATAAGCTGAAGTGCAGCTGAAAGGTTGTTGTATAGAAAATTTGGTAAAGGCACCATAAAAAACAGAACAAGGAATGGCGCCAGGATGACATTGAACCCACTCCACCCCATTAAAGACAATGCCAATCCAGCCAATGTAATCAGGAAACCGTATTGAATGATGGTATACAGAGTGCTTAACTCACCAACCAGATAGATAAACAGCCCCATGACTACTATCACCACCCCATACCAGTTGACCCGAAAAGGTGTTCGTATAAGTTGTGGCCTCTTCTGCCATATGAGGTAAATAACAACGAAAGGTAGCATGTAACCGTGACTATATTCTTCCCGCTCCCACCATTTTACCATCAGCTCCAAACCATCGTAGAAGATCACACCAAGCAGTAGCATGGATGTAAAACCTAGTACCAGCTGCCAGGTTTGCATCTTTCTGATTGGGCTTTTTTGTGATTCAGTTATTTTCATATTTATTGTCACTGCCACTCCATTAAGGATTAACAAAAAAGCCCTGATAATCGGCTCGGCTTGATACAATCAAATCTCAAAATATCATTAATAAACAAGAAGATGTGTAGGGCTTGGTTCATCACAATACCACATTCTCTCTGTCCAAAGTCAACGAGAAAGAAACCGACTTGCTGTACGATCAGCTAGCTGGAAAGCCCCCCTTAACCAATGCCAGGGCCGGGAAGGGAATGAGATTGCCTTGCCCCCCTCAGGAGGCAAGGCCGACTGGCCCACGGCAGTCTATCCTCTCAGCAACGAAGTCTTTAGTACACCTTCATAACGCTTCGCCAACACCACACGGTCAAAATGCTCTGCCACGTAGCGATGACCATTAGTCCCGAGCTCATCTGCCAGCGCTGCATCACCATGTAGCTTCTCGACCTCTGTCACAAGTGCCACAACATTCTCCGGTTCAATACCGACCCCAGCATTTGCCGCTTCTATGATACCCCTGGACTCACCTTCCACACCAATCACGATCGGTTTCTCCATCGCCATGCTCTCAAATATCTTGGATGGGATGACAGATTTAAACAGATCTGACCTCTTCAATAACACCAGACTGACATCTGTAATAGACCAGAGAGCAGGCATCTTCTCTTTTGGTAATTGACCGACCATTACCAGGTTTTTCAGGCCCATCTCCTGCTGCATGGTCAAAAGTTTTTCTCGCTCTGCTCCTTCCCCCACCATAACAAAAACAATATCCGGGTTGTCACACAATTTTGCGGCTTCAAGGATAGTCTCAAGATGATGGGCCATTCCATGAGTACCCACATAGGCCGCCACAAACTTGCCTGCTACACCCAGCTCTTCAGCCAGGTTTGAATCCTTTTCAATCGGCTGATAAAGATCAAGATTCACACCATTTGTTATGACCTGAATCTTCTGTTCATCTATCCCCATTTCTAGCATATAGGCCTTGAATGCATTCGTAACCGGCACAATACGATCGGCCTTGCGATAGGCAAACATCTCAAGATATTCAAGCAATCTTATAATGTGCTTATTGGTGATCGCACCAACCGTTAGAATCGATTCCGGCCACAGGTCACGAATCTCCAGCACCCATGGGCTACGCTTAAGCTTGCTGACAACATATCCTGCCAAGCCATTAAAGAACTGCGGTGAGGTTGAAATAACAACATCTGCCTTGCCTATAAACGGGGCAACCAGAATAGCCATCAGCATGTAAAACAGATAATTCCAGGTACGTTTAACGAACCCCTCATTAGCTGTTATGTAGGTCCAGATCTTGATAGCCCGAATACCGTCTTTCTCTTCAACCTGAAAAAAGCGGTTCCTGTAACCAGGATAGGCCTTACCCATGGGATGATGCGGCACACAACTAATCACGGTCACCTTATGCCCCAGCTTCACCCACTCCCTGCAGTGCTCGTAGGTACGGGTTGCCGGCGCGTTGACCTCGGGGGGGAAATAGTGGGACAAAAACAGTATACGCATCAGATCCCTCTCTCAATTTGATAACTAAGTTCTACCGGTAAAGCTTCCTCAATCGTCATTACCAGTACTGAATTTTTATACTTAAGGCCAAACTCTGGGCAGTACCAACCCCGTTCCAACCGGGTGGTAACACGTCCCTCATCAACTCCTTCGACCACAATATAACCTACGGTATATTGCTCACGACACAGGCGCCAGCGGCCATCCCCTACATCTTCCAACCCAATATCTGGATGAAAATGCAGGTAGGAATCTACGCGGTGAACACCCTGACCCTGAACCAAATCCTGGATCACATATTTTGCTGCATCACCCCTCAGGTCACAACCAATCTTGCGCTGATGGATAATTCCACCTGCAACCCGCGGAAAACCCGTGTAGCTGCCACTGAACTCAATGAAATCATCGGCCGTAAAGGCAATTTCTGCCTGTATCTTCTTGGCGCGCCTTGCCACCCGAAACTCACCCCATATCTCCGACTGTTCCTGGCCATCAACTGAAATGGTATTGTGTGCGGCAGTGCTACGTACATACTCGCGCATCTCTCCTGCCTGATATTCATAAAGCCCGGAATCAACAAACAGTAGCTTCTCATCCAACATCAACTCGAAGCTAAGAAAATCACAGTGGGTGTGTCCTGGTTGATAGTCTGGTCCGATATCACCGCAATCTATTACCAGCATATCCTGGTTATTTCGGTAACCATAGATGCCACTTGCTGGTTCATCGATCAGTTCTGTTATAAACGAATTATTAGGTCGTTGAATGTCAAACAGTCTCTCGGCATATGTATATAACTCGTCAACAGATGGTGCAGTTCCATGTGCCGAATCATTAAGCAGAGGGATACTACCATCAGGCATAGTGATTCTATACAAAAAGGCCAACCCGCGGATAGCAGTATCCCTAAGATCAGCCTCTGTTTTAGCACTAAGAATACCTGAATTACTTAGACTCAGATTAAGCAAATCCAGCAGATTCTCCAACATCAGCCCATGATAGTGCGGAGAGCGTTCATAATGGCCTCCATCATCAAGAAACTGCACTGATAGTTGCTCGACCAGGAGGCGCTGTCCGTTGGACAACCAACGCTCTGCATCATGGCCCAGGAAGAACATGCCAGCAAAAAGCCAGGCCTTTATATTCTCAAAATAGTGATTTGCCAGTATATGCCGCTCATCGTTCTTTTCCAGCCAGAGCGTCTGAATATATAGACTACGCACTGTTTCTGGTGTGTTTGCACGTGGACAGTGGCTCAGGAAAAACACCCAGTTGACAATACGCAGGCTTGCAGTGAAGGGTTCCCAGCCGGGTTGACTGCCTTGCGGGTTACTGGCTATCCAGCTCTCCAGTAATTGAATCTTTTCATCATCACTACGGCTGGGTTCTCGAAGATAGTCAAAATAGTGCAAATTATAGCGCCACAACCGTGACACATCCTCTGGGCACCATTCAAATTCCTGCAGAAGTTGAGTCTTGCTGATATTTAAAAAATTAAATTGGTGACCACTCTGCCACACTCCTGTTACCGGTAATGGTTGATCTAATTCAAAACCTGGAAGAAGCTCTACCTTCCCATTATGGATGGCTGATGCCGGTTTTAAACAGCGTCTGACAACATAGAAAACAAACTGCTTGATCTGCAGGTACTTTAGCGTATGAAGCAGGCGTACTAACTTGTGTAACACTCGCCTTCCTTAGGGTGGTGCTCGGAAAATTGAAAACAGTTTCCAGGACGAAAATGAATATGCCAAATCACTGTTGCCTCATAAATGCTTAGCATCACCGGTAGTAAAACATTACCTTCGGAACTGCCTTTAGCAGCGTGAAACAGACTCAGGGATATCACTTATAAAAGCTGATCCAATGTGTCAGTGATTGGGGCCACCTCTTCTACCAATTGCGCTTATTATCCGAAACCTCCTGCTCTAATTTTATTTTCTGAACCAAAAACATTTGTTTACCTCTGTTAGTCATTTCAACAGAATCTACAATCTTAATAACAATATCTAGTTCGTGCCCTACTTTATCCCTAAAAGCTTTAGAGATGGTTTTAGAATCCATTTCTATTACGAAGCCATGTGCTGGTACTATCCTAAGTTCGCATTTTCCGATAATCTCTTGGTAAAACTGAAACCGTTGTACATTTGCAAATAATTCTGAATGCATATTCAAAGCAGTAACAGATATATATCCTCCATTTTTTCCAATGAGCATTTCTTGCAACCAGCGCCCATCAACTTTGGAAAGTCGCATAAAGGATTCTACACCATTAGTGCCGCATGGGTCTTTAACGGTTACATAATCACCAGTTTTATAACGCAACATCGGCATTGCGTTATTGATAAATCCTGTACCGACTAACTCGCCATCGATTATTTCTGTATAACCATATCTTGGGTCTACAAAATACTCTAAGGTATTAGGCTTGTTTCCAGCAAAGATCAGTCGCTCACTGTGCCCGTAAAAGCTAATCACAGGGCAATCAAATGCCTTCTCTATTGTTGCTATTTGATGAGGATAAACAGTTTCTGATACAAGCAGCACACCTTTTAATCCAAGTTTTCTTCCTATTTGTTTTTTTTCTGCTATTACGGCAAATTGTGAAACAGATGATGGATATCCATGGATATATTTCGCACCATACTTTTTGATCAAAGGTAAGTATTCATTTATTACTTCTTCTGATAAATGAAACGGCGAAATCTGAAGCTCCCGGTAGACTTGATTATGCTGACAATAAATACCTTCTTCTGCTTTTGGAAATGGAACACCGCGTAAACCTATCTTCCTATCAAACGGTGAAATCCCATATCGCATAAGCAAATCATGGACAAATGACCATTCTTTTCTATAAGCACTAGATGACATCCAGAATTTCATAGGAGTACCACTAGTACCGCCTGTTGTTACAGGGTATCTCAACGTAGCGGGCACAGAATCTGATATCATTCTTTCACCTTCTTCTTTTATTATCTCTTTAGAGAGTAAAGGTAGTGATAAGAACTGTTCAATAGATTGTAGTTTTGCAGGAAGCTTATTGCTTTGGAATAGATCTCGATAGTAGGGCACTGTTGTTGCTGCCTGCTCTACTGTGTTAAATAGTTTTCGTAATTGATATTTTTTAAACTCTTGATCATCCCAACGATTAGATTCCTTCAAAAGACGGGCTTGTTTTCTGTATGAAGCCCCCAGTATCAACGATGGAGGTATTACTTCTAATGGCTTTTTAGACCAATCTGGAAGTGCCAGATATATATCTTTTAGAGTTTGCAGATTTAACATATAGATAACTCTGAACTAGCAAATGTGCAGTCTAGATAGCTAATTCATGCCGTGAACTAGGTTAATACTTACATTAAGTAACTACTAAGACTCCGAACGAATATGAAAATTTTATATTGTGCTGACTAATGCATGGCCGTGCGATACTAATGTCCTTAAATAGGTACCCTACCAAACTAAAGACGAATGCAGCTAAACTTCCACAAGCAATGCCAATCGATATCCGGGCTGTCGCTAGCTAATTAATTAGCTTCAATTAGCAAGCTAGCCAATCCCTGCTTACAGCTTAATTGCATATGATCT
>JBEVXT010000797.1:8923-25611 GCA_040505955.1 Sedimenticola sp.
ACCAAAACCAGGGTTGATTTCTATGACACAAGGACCTTCTGGAGTTAATACAATATCCCATCCTATTGCTTTGCAGGTCGGGAATAACAAACCAACTTTCTTTACGCAATTTAGTGCTTCTTCCTTATAATCTAATGCTACATCAAGCTTTACATTACTATCAGGATGATGTTTATAATTAGCAACTGGGTGCTCAGAGGCACCTTCACCTTTTAGTGTCCACGTTGAAATATCTACTTCACAACTTATTGAACCTTGAGCACTATTATCAACAACAGAACCTGCCCTCCCCATCCTTAAAACTACCTTAAGTGGTATAACTTCAGTCCCTCGCATTATTGAAATGATACGTAATGTGTTAATTGAGCTTGAATTAATACCATTGAGAACATCTATTTGTTTTACACCTGCCTGTACTATGTAGTCGTTTACTTTAGATATTCCAGATAAATACTCATAGTCAAAACATAAGTTTTTGGAGTAATAGTTTTTATCATTCCTTTTAAATGACAGAATACCGTAGCCGCCAGAGCCGTCTGAGGGCTTCACAAATAGTGTGTCAACATGACTAGCCATTATAACGTCATGAAATGACTCTTTATCCACCACTCTATTTAGCCCATCGAATATCACACCAGATGAGGAATAGAAAAGTGTAGTTGGTGTATTAATCCCATGAGCGTTTAGTAATTTTGCCAACTCAACCTTATCTTCAAGGAATAATCTTGTTCTAATTGCATTAATGCTTGGGATAAGTATTTGATCAAAATAGAATTCTGGAATGTACTCAATTAGGTCATTGATACTCTTATTGTGTTCGAGAAATAACTTATAGCGAAAATAATGAAAAGGGAACATTTTCCAATGTCGCCAAATAATCACCACATCTTTTAAAACAAGGTATATGGACTTACGCTCTTTACACAGCATAAAAAAAACAAAAGCATTTCTATGCGTGTATAGGTAAAACCAAAACCTCAAGATCTTTGCAATTAAACGAACTTGTTGGTTAGCTTTTAAGAGTCGAATTAGAAGTTTATTATCCATATATTATTCAACACAGGTCTTTAAAGATATTTTCATATACAGAGCGTTCATTAAATTCACTAAATGACAAGGCGGCATTTTTTGACAAGTTCTGATAAAGACTATCATCTATTGATTCGATCGCGTATTTTAGTTGTGCACTATCTTTTATATCCACTAACAACCCATCATATCCATGTACCACAATTTCATCGATCGCCCCCCATTTTGTAGTAATAACTGGCATTCCTATTGACTTAGCCTCTATTATTATTCCTGGGTACCCCTCACCAGGATGATAAGTTGGCAATAGCAATACGTCATATTTCAATAATGTAGAAATAACATCATCTGGATTTAAAACACCTTTATAGTTGACCGGTACACCATCGAAATCTGCAGCAAGCACTGTTTTGTCAACTATAGGGCCATATACATCGATTACATACTCTGAATCAAGATGATCTGATGCTTTAATTATTTCATGTATTCCCTTTGTAGACTTTACATGGCTAACAAAGACAAATCTCTTGCGAAAAGATCTTTTTTGTTCGTGGTGAGCCGATAGATGTGGTTTTCTGCAATTAGGCAGCCAACCTATCTTAGTCTTCACCCCCAGATCCCTAAGATATTTAACCAAATATTTTGTTTCAACATATATAGTATCTGATCTAAAAACAGTTAATTTCACGATTATTTTTTGCATGTAATTAGATGCGTTATAAGACACATCTAAATTACCCGCAAATATTCGCACAATAAATTCTTTTCTGAATAACTTGGAGATAATAAACAAGACAGGAGATACGTAATAAATCCCTTTTTTCGTGACATTTAAAAATATTACATCACAAGGTAAAAGTCTAAATAAAAAAGCAAAAACCATATAAAATGGATTGATAATCCTTAAGGATCCTGTACCAAACTTATTAAATGGGACAAACGTATAATTACAGCCTTCCTCTTTCAGAAACTTGATTAAACTAACATTTAATACGGTCACGCCACCAAATGTACCTGGATCATTTTCAATAGGCACAGAACCTAGCAACATAATTTTAGTGGCCACAAAAGCACTCCATATAGTGAAGGTATGAAATAATTACTAGCATACAACTTGTCCCCACAATATTTTTAACTACATCGCAAACTTATAGGGTTAAAGCACAGGCATCACTCTGCGCCAATATGCAACAACTCCTTTCTAAAAGAAATCAACATTTTTGAATTACTGCCTTCTTTTATAACCTGCCTTACTTTATGTCGCAACTCAACCATATTGTTTAGATTTAAATTACTTGCCTCTACAATTTTCAGTAACTCATAGTCTTCCACTCCTTCACGCCACGCTTCCCATCTCTTACTGCTTATTTGAGGTGCATATATATTATTGCTTTTATAGATCACTGAATAATCCGGTTTTCTTGCATCGAAGTCGTTCCACACTGTACCCCGCCAGCCATCATCCGCGTATGCCCAAAAACCTATTCCACTGACATTATTCTCAAATGCTTTCCATCCTTGTAGGCGATATTCACCGATTGGCGATGCCATTTTTCCACCATTCGTTGTATACAACCAAATCCGTTTATTTCTTCCAGCAAGATCATTTTTAACTTTCTCAACATCCCTCTCTACAATCTGAAATATATCGACATATTTACTTGCTTCCACTAACTGTGCGCCAGCTAATTTACCTAATGTTGTATAAACCAACATATTTTGGTCATGACTCTTGATTAATTTCGATACTTCAATAAATTCTCTTATATGTGATTTTCTTGAAGGTTCATCATATGGGTAAAAAGCGAATTGGCTTTTGTTAAATCCGTTTCTCTTTAAATGATCTTTCCACGCCTTTATCCATCGCATGAAATTATTTTTCCACTGTTTGCTTAGGTATTTATACTTACCACCAAAAGCTCTAAAATGCGGACTATTCAACTCAAGGTAAAATAACCACATATTTTTACTTTGAAGATTCATAAGTTGATCTGAACTTGAGAAATCAATCGACATTGATCCATCTTGGCTAAAAACTGGCCATGGAATTTGGGACGGATGCAATAACGACACATTGACATGGTGGTCATCTAAATCTTTTGCGGCTAATTTTTTAATATCTCTAATTGGGCCCCAGTTGAAATATGCCCATGCATTAACTGATAAACTTTTCTTATAAGGCAGCGTTACATCCCATACCTTCATATTTATTGGTATAGATGCATTATTATCGGAATCACTAACTGCTTCCAAATATACTTTCCCATAATAATCACCTTTTAATACCCCTGCGGCATTAACGCTAATCCAGAGTTGTTTTGATTCGCCTGGTCTAAGAATAACTGCCTTGCTATCAAGAGATTTTATCGCATCTAAGACAATCGTATGGTTATTAGCAACAACTGGTACGACTTCGTTGATTGTTATCTTGGGCAGATTTTCTAATTTGAGGTCATTATAGTAAAATTTAACTTTATAAGTATTTGCAACAGGTGTGTTATTAGTCATGATAAACGCGTTTGATGCAGTACCATTAACCATCAAATCAAACGATAAAGCATTTACTGTAGAAGAAGGATTTTCAGGTAAATCAAATAGGCTAATATTTTTCCATGGATCTGGCTGCCAAATAATTAGTGGGTTATTCGATAATTTAGCCAATATCCTCTGGCGCACAGCCAATACATTAGTCTGATAGCTTTCAAGGACGTTATCATTGGTTTCATCTGATTTGATTAAATCAGATGACAACTCATTAATACGGTCATTTAGCTCATTAGCAGATGTGGTTCTAAAGTTACTAACATTTCGCAGAAATGCCTTCTTTTTGTTTGCAAATAACACCAACTTCTCAAATAATATTGGAAGACTAGAAACTTCATACGTTTTATAATCTTTAGATGTTTCCTGGCTGATCTCGTCAGTTCCATACACTTCTATTTCGTCAGAAAAAAAGAATCCAAAATGGCCTGAGGGTCGCACCAGGAAAAGAACCTCAGTTGCATGTGCCTTAATACCATCTAAACAAAACTTATGTACTTTGTATTTCCCATTATCGAGTACGCTAGATTCAATCAAATTACCAACATGCTCGTATTGTTTAGCATCCTTCGTTAGAAACATCTCAATGTTCGAGGGAAAATAGACGTCAGAATTATGTCCACTCGCACTATTTACACACATTTTTTCAACGAATACATTCTTAGACAAATCGATTGAAATACTTATATTTCCGGATTGCTTCCAGCCAACTGCTTCCTTATTCGCCCATAATCGTCCGGTTGTATATCTCCCATCGGTAAGCTGTTTTGAGTCATGGCGGTCTTTTGATAGTGCGTAATTAGGGAGTGGTTTGTATGAATAACTTGCGTCTAGCGCGTAATTTTTTATATCGCCAGCAAAAGCGGGACACGACAAGTCTAGTAATACACCCGCAATAAACAGTGTAGCTACATACATCCTCCATCTTATTATGGTGATTTTTTGAGACACATTAAAAAATAACAAATAACTCATGTTAGCGATAATCCCTGCCATATGTTTATCAACTTACCCGCGAAAATATTAATTCCTGCTGGAAGTTTATTTACGATATATCAAAGCATTATTTTACATTGAAATGGTAAGTCAGTTGTGAGAAACTTCGATGCTAATCAAAACAACTTATTGTAGCTCTCAAGATAGTTCGCCCTATCAAAATACTCATTCGCTAATTTTATACAGCGTTCTCGTGTTGATACATCTAAATTACTTTCAACGTAGTCTATGATTTTTCTAGCTATATTCTCCTCAAGATCAACCAAAAGACCAACTGCATTTTCTTCAACCAGGTCGCTCAAATCACCAATATTGGGAGACATAATTACTGGTAATCCACAAATAAGGTATTCAGCAACTTTCAGAGGACTTGCCACATTATTTACAATAATGTCATCTCGTAATATTATCCCCGCATCTGACGCCGACAAATAGTCCTTAACTTCCTTTTGCGAACAAGATTTGGTTAATGCTAAATTAGGCGGTATCCCTTTGTCTTCTAGTAACCGTTTGAATGCCTCCACATCTTTTGTCAAAAAGAGCAACTTAACATTATCGGTATAATATTTTATATCCCGAAAGACTTCGGCAATAGTTCCAGCTTTTTGCCATGCTGAAATGCCACCCGAGTAACAAACTAGCTTTTCATCATTTTTCAAACCAAGCATTGATCGAATCCGATCCCTTGATTCTTTATCAAAATAGAAATCGCGCCCATGAAAGCAAGAAGGTATTACTTCAATCTCTTTGTTAGCCGTCAACTTTGACTTTATATAACTAGCCAATTTATTAGATACACAGCTTAGCCTCTCTGCCCTGCTGAACTCCAACCATTCTAAATACCTTATCACCCAATACCCTAAGGTCCGACGACCATGCTTCAGTTCTATTTCTGCACTTAAAACCGCTCTAACGTCTAACCATGTTTTAAAGTTATGTTTGTTTGAAAACCCTCTAATAAAGAATGATGCAAATAGTGATCTCGTGTAAATGATGTCTGGTGAAAAATCGGTTATTTTATCTGCATGTTGAGCGAGTGTGTTCTTCGTACACAATACTTGATTTTTGACTCCTGCATATCCGTAAGGATTCACTGACAATGAGCACTTTATATTATATTTGTTTTCTATTTCTAAGGTATTTGTCCTTACTGCCTCACAATCAATATCACTACCAATAAATAGACAATCGTAATTATGTCCAGACAAGAATGATGCGACAGACAATACTTGTGAATGCAGTATTGAGCTGTCAGATGAACACCACTCTGGCACAAAGAAAACAATATTATTTCTCAAAGCTTGATACCTTTATCTTGCCTATCCATCAGTACAGTATTTTTTAAGATAGTAATTAGACATATAACCAGCAATACAAACGATCCAGAATAATTTAACATCATGGTAAGTAACAGTATTCAGTATTATTGCAACGCCCAGAACACCTGAACTCAGGTATGAAAAAAATTGTGCCAGTTCATTATTTCGATGGTGGAGCCTAAAAACTATTTTTCTGTATACAGATGCTAGAATTATTAACAAGAACAATACCAGCCCAATAACACCGGTATCTGCCAGTATTTCAAGGTATGTATTATGTGCTGCTGACCCAACAGCTTTGTAATATGAAGAGAACCCACCGCCAATCACTGGAGAGTCTAACCAGAGGTCAAATGCCCTACCCCATAAGTAGAATCTTCCACTACCAGTCCCAATAGCAGCATCATCAATTGTGAAAATTCGAGAAATTAAGGTAGGACTCAGCGTAATTACGAGAACTGCAGCTGCACCAAGCGTTGCAAAAGGAATACTATTTTTAATTCTTCCTTTCAGTAAAAACATGATTGCAACAATAATTATTGTTATAAAGCCACTCCTGCTATAAGTTCCTATCGTTGCAATTGAAATCAACAACGTTATCGCCCCCCATAATATTCTTTTACTGCCAGTACCAAGTAAAAAAAGCGCGAAGGAAATAGCAAAAGGGAAGATCATACTTACACTAGAATAATTTGGTTCTTCACCAGCCCAAATTAATCTACTAGCATACTCGCCATCTATATATATTGAGAGTCTATGCCCTAAGTCGTAATCACTCCCAACATCAACATTTTTCAAAATATTAAACAATGCTGTTTGATCACCAAAATAAACGTGGGCTAGCTTAATAAAAACGGAAAGTGCTGCAACCATAGCCCAGAATTTAAGTGTTAGAACTAACTTATTAGCATCCAAAACAACCGAAGCGAAAAGAAAAACCACCAATAATGCCTCAAGATAATTTTGATAGTATCGTAACGCCCTATCCTCTAAACTGAAAAATAACAAACTTGCTGTCAGGTAAACCACAAAAATAAGCATTAAATTAAACGCTATACTAGCAGTCATAACTTTACGATTTATTAGAAAATCAACTAAAATATATTTCCCGAATAATAAAATCGCGGCCTGCGCATAGGCGCCTATTGGCATCCCCACTAAAGCGGTCACTGGTGTAAATGTTATAAGTATTAACACAAGTAAACCGTTGATTGTATTCCGAAGAACAAGAATTAGGTTTAGCGAAAAAAAGACTAATGCCGGCGTCACGCCTAAACTCTTTATGGATGCAAAGAATACGATCAGCCACATCATTCCAAACAAACAAAGATCGAAATTACTAATTTTACTTTTAAATAACATTTTATAAGATTATGTTGTTCGAGAACTTTCTATAGAGCGAAGCATACTCACTAGCTACGTCATTCCAGGTCATCATATTTTGTACAGCATTCTGTATTTCAGAATTCTTCTCATCACCACCCTTTATCAAAACATTCGCCATTTCATCGACAGAGTGCGGGTTAAACCGATAAACAAATGGTTCAATTACTTTATCTACAACCACACAATCAGACACAGCAATATTACAGCCAGCCATACCTGCTTCATAGATAACTAGAGGCATTACCTCTTTAAAACTTGGCAACATCAATAAATTAGATGCCATATAGCATGAGGCAAGAAGTGGATCATTTGCCTCTAAATACCCAAGAAAAAAAACATTACTTCCAGCTTTTTCGACACACTGCTTATAATAAGCATCGTTTTCCTTCGAAGCTGCACCAACAATAACTAGATTTACTCCTGCCATACTTGAAGCTTTAATCATTGAGAGTTGATTTTTATTATTGGTTATTGAACCAATCATTAGAGCAAACTTGTTAATTCCCAATTTTTCTCTTACTAAATCAGGATCCCCTTCCTTAAATCTAATATCAATACCGTTGGGGATAACACTAATCTTATCAGGACATATTCCAAAAACACGCTCTAAATAATGGCCTTCCTTTTCATTTAACGTTACAACTGCATCTGCAAGTCCAAGCATTGTTTTTGATTTGGTTATATTATTATAAATAGCAGGAAGTACCGATATTTTGTGTTTTAACACATCTATAAAAGAGTTTCCTGAAAAAGAATTATAGACACTTGTAACTATCACTGGCTTACCATTCAGCCTAGCTCTTCTGATATAAGGTAGCGCCGAACCTTCAAGACTAAAGACATGCAAAACATCTACTTCATTTATTTGATCAAGCCAGGGATTAAAATAGATAACTTCCACACCAATGGAATTCAGTGCGATCTCCGTGTTCTTGATCTGATTTTGCAAACCGCCATTGTTGAGACCTATGTGACTATATGTAATAAATAGTACTTTCATAAATTACTTTCGCATTTTTATTAATTGTGCAGGATTGCCTCCGACAACAGCGAATTTCGGCACATCTTTTGTGACCACACTACCTGCTGCTACTATGGATCCTTCACCAATCGTGACACCTCTTAGAATGATAGACTTCGCTCCGATCCAAACATCATCTTCAATTTTGACAACTTTATATTCTCCCATCCCCTGCATCATCATAGGAATATCTGTTTTTTCACAATTATGATACTTCCCATATATCATTACCTGCGGTCCCATCATTACATTACTGCCTATGATTAACTCAGCACGTATCCAGGAATCGATCCCAATACCACTATTATCTCCTATTTCAATCGTGTCTCCAAAGAGAAAATCAGCACCTTTTTCAATATTGATATTATTCCCACAACTCTTGAACAGATTTTTACCACAATAGCGCCTCAATACAGTGGCAACCTTTCCACCTGGGTAGCAACTAATAGGCATTTTTTTAGCTACGTAGTGATATAAAATGAAAAAAAACCATTTAAATATTTTTTTCATAATACAACCTGATTACCCACCAGGCTCAGCTATTGAGCCTGTGGTGTCTGCATAATTGAACCCACTGAATATACGAGGGTTTAAAAAAAAAAAAAAAATACTATCCAGTTTCAAAAAGGGCTTGGTTTGCACGAATTTCTGGAAAAATATGGTACAGATACTCAATGCAGCCAAGCGCTGTATCGACTTCGCTGGCCAAGTGGATATGTTTGCCCAGAGTGCGGTAACGCAACGGGCTGCGAACTCAAAAACCGCAAGATATACCAATGCCATAAATGTCATCATCAGACATCGCTTACTGCGGGCACCATCTTTCATGGCGCAAAGTTGTCTTTTAAGAAATGGTTTTTGGCCATCTATCTGCTGACGCAGCGTAAAAAAAGTACCTCTGCCTTGCAACTGTCTCATGAAATTGGAGTGAACTACAATACGGCCTGGAAGCTCAAGCACAAGCTGATGCAGGTAATGATGGAACGCCAGAGTGAGAAAAAGCTGACTGGCCGCATTGAAATGGATGATGCCTATATTGGCGGTGAGAGGCCTGGTAAGCGTGGACGGGGCTCCCGCAACAAAATCCCTTTCGTAGCCGCCGTTGAGACGACGCAGGACGGCAGGCCTTTGAAAATACATCTGCGTCGAGTGCGTGGCTTTCGTAGTGCAGTGATCGCTAGATATGCCAAGTCCAGTCTGGTTTCTGGTAGCACAGTATTCTCCGACGGGCTCTACTGCTTCAGAGCAGTCAAAGATGCTAAGTGTGATCATGTCGCCATTGTCACTGGTGGTGGGCGAAAAAGCGCACAGAATACCACCTTCAAGTGGGTGAACACCATGCTTGGAAACGTCAAGAATTCTATGTAGGGAACTTTTCATGCTATACGAAAAAAACATGTACCTCGTTATCTTGCCGAATTTGAATATCGGTTTAATCGTCGCTTCAATCTGCCAGAAATGATTGAGCGTTTGCTCTTTGTTGCGTTGCGTACACCACCGATGCCTTATCGCTTCCTGAGAATGGCTGAGGTTTATGGGTAATCAGGTAATACAATCCTTCGTTTAATTTCTCTTAATTCAGCCAGAGACACACCATTTACGAGTAACAGAAGCATGCAGCTAATTATGAATCCAACAAATTTCAAGCCAATCCCAATATCGAATGTAACTTCGATAGACACTAACATTACCAATACTGAAAATGATTTAAGGATAACAGTAAGGTTTTTTAGATAATTATCTAGGACCCGGCCCATTAATATCCATGATGAGTAGGCTACTGTTGCAAACGCTGCTATTGTGATTGAAATGGCAGCACCCTCTAGACCAATCGCACTTACCAAATAAAAACTCAAGGGCACTACTACGGCTAACTGAATACAAGCAATAGAAAAAACCACAGATGCTTTATTGTTACCTATCATATTTATAACTTGTAGGTAGTTAATTAGTGACAGCACCATCCAACAGGACAATATCTTCATAACAGGAACACTATTCAAATAAGCATCTGTTAGCATAATCATAACGAGATGATCACTTGTAGTTACTATCAATATCCCTACAAAGCAAAGGATAAATGTAAACCATCTATTTACTGTAATAATTTCACTAAAGTCTTCTAGTTTTTTTGTTGAAAACAGACTTAGTAACACTGGCCTTACTGATTCAAATAACTTTTGAGTTAACTGAGGAACTTGTAACGCAGAAGAGTAGATTGCTAACATCGCTGGCCCAAGCGTAGACGTAATAATGATCTCTGAAATTTTTGCACTAACGATTGATATGATTGAGCTAGTGTACAACCACCCGCCTTGGCTATAGACCTGCCTGTATCCTTTACAAGTAAATCTTAATCCCATTTTTATCTTTAGCATTACAACTAAAATAGCTGATATCCTAGAAATACCTAATGGTATAATCAATGCATAAATACCATAGCCTTGGTACAGCATTACTATCGACAAAATTGTCTTTAGTAATTCAGTTGAAGCTGATGTTAACGACATAAATTTAAATAGCTTGTATGCAGCTAAAGCTGACATTAATAACTGGTAAATACTCATCAGCAGTACCAGGATAGCTATGTCTAATTTATGTGTACGAATAGCCTCTATAGCAAGGATATTTGAAATAGGGGCATTCAAATAATACACCAGAAATGATATCAATAATGAAACCATCAATGCAGTCGTTAAAACAAAATCTACTGTGTGTTTTTTTATCCCTTCATCTTTTGCTTCAGAGCCAAATTTGATAATAGTAGACCTAAATCCCACATCTGAAAGAGCAGCCCCCATCTGAATAATTATCAAAACTAGAAAATAGAGCCCTATCTGGGATTTTTCCAGATGGCGGACTGCGAGCATAATTAGTATCAATGATGAAAAAAGAACAAAAATATTGCAGCTTACTGCCCACAAGCCGCCTTTTATATACTTTTTGTTTTCTTTGTTAGACATATATATTAATCAGCGCATCCAATATCCTTGTCACCGCTTTCCCATCTCCATAAGGATTAATCGCCGCCGACATACGCTCATAAAGCGCAGAATCCAACAACACCTTCTCTACCTCATCGACAATGCGTCTGGTATTAGTACCGACCAATCTCACTGTGCCTGCATCTACGGCTTCTGGCCTCTCCGTCACATCCCGCATCACTAATACAGGCTTACCCAGAGAAGGCCCCTCTTCTTGGATGCCACCAGAGTCAGTAAGAATCAGATCGCTCTGATTCATCAACCAGACAAAAGGCAGGTACTCTTGAGGTGCAATTAGATGTACATTGGGCAGACCACGTAAGATCTCATTGACCGGTTTCTGCACGTTTGGATTTAGATGTACTGGATAGATCAGATCCCAATCCTTGTGGTTCTCAGCCAGCAGTTTTATGGCCGTACACAGATCAACAAAACCTTGCCCAAAGTTCTCCCGGCGGTGACCGGTAATCAGGACCAGCTTTCGGCTGGCGTCGATAATCCGAGTGTAGCCCTGTTCACCGAACAGGTCAATCCAGTACCGAGGTTGGATATCGTTGGTTTTGTCTCTCACCATGAGCAACGCATCAATTACCGTATTACCTGTAACAGTGATACGTCCCTCCTCGACATTTTCTGCAAGAAGATTATTCCTGGCAGTTTCGGTAGGAGCAAAGTGATAATCGGCCAGCCGTCCCACCAGGGACCGATTAGCTTCTTCTGGAAATGGCGCCTGCAAATCTCCAGTACGGAGACCGGCCTCAACATGGCCAATTTTGATCCCTTCGTAGAAGGCTGCCAGACCAGCGGCGAAGCAGCTGGTCGTATCGCCATGTACAAGTACCAGGTCTGGTTTGCTCTCCCGCAGTACATCACGCATGCCCATGAGGACACGCGCTGTGATATCGAAGAGATCCTGACCGGGTTTCATTAGATCCAAGTCATAGTTTGGTTTGATACCAAAGGTTTCCAGCACTTGGTCTAACATCTCCCGGTGCTGAGCCGTAATGCATACAAGAGATTCAAATTCCGGACGCTTTTGGAGCCCTAATACAACCGGAGCCATTTTTATGGCTTCCGGGCGGGTGCCAAATACGGACATCACCCTTAAGGTCATTGGACAATACCTCTGGTATCAATGAATACCTTTTCATTGAATTCCTGTCTTTTAATGTTTCTGAACTCTTTGTGATCAACCAGCAGGAGGATTATATCCGACTTATGGATAAGTTCCTCTGGTGAATAAAGTTCGAAGCTATCATGAAAGGTGAGGTTAGGTTCAGATACGATAATCTCTCCCACATCATCCGCTACAAGTCGATTGACAATATTAAGCGCAGGTGATTCCCTAAGATCATCCACATCGGCCTTAAAAGCCAGCCCCATACAACCAATCACTGGCCGCTTGAATTTATCTGCGCTATTTTTGACCTTGCTGATCACCCACTCCGGTTTTGAGTCATTGACCTGTCGGGCTGTTTTAATCAACTTGGCCTGTTCTGGTGAGCGGGCAACAATAAACCAGGGGTCTACCGCAATACAGTGCCCACCAACTCCCGGACCCGGCTTGAGAATAGTAACGCGAGGATGGCGGTTAGCCAAAGAGATTAGCTCCCAAACATCAATACTTTCCTGGTCACAAATGAGAGATAGTTCATTTGCAAAGGCTATATTCACATCTCTGAATGAGTTCTCTGTAAGCTTGGCCATCTCTGCCGTTCTCGAATCCGTCGCCAACACCTCTCCACGTACAAAGAGGTTATAAAACTCTACCGCTTTTTCAGTAGCCTGTGGATTGATACCGCCAACAATACGGTCGTTCTCTACTAGTTCAATAAGGATTCTTCCTGGCAATACCCGCTCCGGACAGTGCGCGACAAAGACATCATTATCTACATCATGACCTGTCTCTCTCAGAATTCCTGCGACCACCTCGTCGGTAGTCCCCACAGGACTGGTCGATTCCAGGATAATCAGATCACCTGGTTTTACATACTGAGAGATAAGTCTGGTGGCTGATTCTACATAGGAAAGATCTGGCTCATGATCGCCTTTGAATGGAGTGGGAACGGCGATAATAAATACATCGGCTTCTACGGGTTCCAGACCAGCTTTTAGGTTACCCGCCTGCACTGCGGATTTAACCAATATATCAAGGTCTGGCTCTACGATATGTATTTTTCCATCATTAATAGTATCAACAACTTCCTGTGACACATCGACACCATGAACATCAAAGCCTTTTGTACCAAGCAGTGATGCTGTTGGTAGACCAATGTATCCGAGGCCCATTACACATATTTTCTTATCGTTGATCGACACTGCTTATCCCTCATTATTGCATCTTGTGTAAATTACTTTTCGTGAATGGGTAATACCGCTAACACACAAAGGACACGAAAGTTGTTTTCCTTTGTAGCTGTTACTCTCGAGGCTTCCCTCAGTTGAGATGGGCAATAACTGTTTGCTCCTATCATCACTCGACCGTTACTGATTTTGCCAGATTACGCGGCTGATCTACATCCGTTCCCTTCAGCACAGCTGCGTGATAGGCGAGAAGCTGTAGTGGGATACTGTAGACAATAGGCGCTGTAGTAGGACAAATATCTGACAATGTCAGGTTCTGGTATTTGTCCAGATTGACCTGAACCCTATGGTCGCTAAACAAGAATAGTTCTCCACCTCGTGCGCGCACCTCCTGCAGGTTGGATAACACCTTTTCAAGCAATGGGCCATCCGGCAAGGCGCACACCACCGGCATATCAGCGTCAACCAGCGCCAGGGGACCGTGCTTAAGCTCTCCCGCCGGATAGGCCTCAGCATGGATATAGGATATCTCCTTGAGCTTTAAAGCTCCCTCCTGTGCAATAGGATAAAATGGACCACGACCAAGAAACAGTGCGCTTCCCTTGTCTGTAAAGGACTCTGCCATCTGTCTAATTTTGTCACTAAGTTCCAGCACCACTTCAACCTGACGTGGCAGAGCGTGTAGTTCATCAACCCACTCTTTTTCCTGCTCTTCAGTCATACCACGACGCCGTGCAAGTGCCAGAACCAATAGTCTTAGTGCTACCAGTTGAGTAGTAAAGGCCTTGGTGGAGGCAATGCCGATCTCATGCCCTGCCCGGGTCATCAGAGCGACATCAGTCTCGCGCACAAGTGAACTTTCCGGCACATTGCAGATACATATGCTCCCCAGGTAGCCACTGTTTTTTGCACCCCTCAATGCCGCCAACGTATCCGCGGTTTCACCAGATTGAGAGATGGTGAGGAACAGCGCCCCCTCGGACACCACTGTTTTACGGTAGCGATATTCACTTGCAACCTCTACATTGCAAGGCACACCAATCTCCTCAAGCCAGTAGCGCGCTACAGATCCTGCATGGTAGCTGGTGCCACAGGCCACAATATGCACACCCTTCACTTGATCTAGAAGCACCTTTGCCTCATGCCCAAAGCTCTCTTCCAGTAACCTGCCTTGATGAATTCTCCCTTCCAAGGTCTCAGAAATAACCGCCGGTTGTTCAAAGATTTCCTTGAGCATGTAGTGGCGGTACGGGCCCTTATCCGCCTCCGATGCTGTCATACTGGTCTCTCGTACAGGCCGCTCTGCCTCAGTGCCATTGCAATCAAAAACGGTGACATCATCATGGCGTATCTCTGCAATGTCTCCCTCCTCCAGAAACAGGAAATTTCTGGTAACAGGTAGCAGCGCAAATACATCTGAGGCTACAAAGTTACCTTCATCACTAATACCAATCACTAAGGGGCTTCCTGAACGGGCAACAACAAACCTATCCGGGTCATCAGGACTTAAAACGGCCAAGGCAAAGGCACCCACCAGCCGCTGTAAGGTATTGCGAACGGCCTCAAGTAAATCAACGCCATCACCCAACATACTGGCTAGCAGATGAACAATAACCTCCGTATCGGTATCAGAGGTAAAATGATAGCCTTTGGATTCAAGCTGATTCCGTAACTCGGCATGATTTTCAATAATACCGTTATGTACCACTGCCACTCTTTCACCACTCATGTGGGGGTGAGCATTACGTTCCGCTGGCATGCCGTGGGTAGCCCACCGGGTATGTGCAATACCGATATTGCCCTGAAGGGGCGACTGCTCTAGTAAATTCTGGAGCTGAGAGACCTTGCCTACTGATCGAATGCGCTGTAGATCCCCCGAATTATCAAGTATAGCGATACCGGAAGAATCATAGCCCCGATACTCCAGGCGGCTTAATCCTTCGAGCAGTATTGAAGTAACTGCACTGTTGGCAACAGCCCCAACAATACCACACATAACCTAACTCCTTCATCTACTTACAAACAGCTTACTTACTTATCATTTACCTGCGTATTAGATCACATACATTCTGTTGTTCTAACGAAACTAGAATCTATTGTAGCAATTAGTGCGTCACAGGAACCCGGTATGCGCGGGAATGACGCATGCTTTAGTGCAGGGATAAAAGTCAATAGCGCTCCAGAAAACTAAGATCAAGCCCCTCTCCTGCCCCCTCCCTCTCAAGTGATTCAAGCGATATTTCCAGCTGCAGTTTTTCCTGCAGGTAGTGACGTATTTTTTTCGCCTCTTCGTTCTCATGCTTCGGCATGGGAAAGATACCACTCTGTTGCTTGTCCTTGATCACGTCAAGTATCAACTGAGCGTCGATGAGTCTCTTCTCTTCTGCAAAAGCATAGACCAGAGCAAAATCGCAGAGGGTATTGATTAGGCGCGGTATCCCCTGACTGTAGTAGTGTACTACAGCGCACGCATAAGGGTGAAAAATACGTTGATCACCACCTGCATGCTTAATCCGATGACGGATGTAGGCAACTGTTTCGCTTAGCCTCATGCTATGAAGGTGGTAATCAACCGAGACCCGCTGGGCCAACTGACGTAGCTCTGGGCGACGAAGGGTCTCGAGCAGTTCTGGCTGACCAACTAAGACAAGCTGCAGCAACATATGTTTTCCTGAGTTGATATTGGTGAGCATACGCAGCTCTTCCAGGGTATCTAAATTCAGGTTTTGGGCTTCATCGATAATCAGTACCGCACGCTTGTTTTTTGCGTATTGCTGAATAAGGTAGTCATTAAAAAACTGGTAGAGTTCTGTCTTTGCCTTGTCTTTGTATTCCAACTCAAATGCCATCATCACCCACTGGAGCAGTTCACCAAAGGCACCTTGGGCGTTTGAGATCATGCCTACATTGACATTATCATCAAGATTTTCAAGCAGACGATAGATCAGTGTTGTCTTGCCGGCTCCAACTTCACCGGTAATTACGGTCAAACCTGCCTCGCTGCTAAGTCCGTAGTTGAGTATGGTTAATGCGTGCTTGTGCTGACCACCCAGGTACAGAAATGCCGGATCCGGCCTCAGGGAAAAAGGCTTTTCACGCAAGTTGAAA
>JBEVXT010000798.1:0-2786 GCA_040505955.1 Sedimenticola sp.
AAGAAGCCGAAGTTAAGCGTCAGAGCGAGGACGATAAAAAAGCCGAAGACAACCTTTTCAGGGTTCATGGGTGACTCCTTGGACTGATTGACGACCCCCTGCCGTTGCTTCTCATTATTGATAGTCAGGGGAGATGTTTACATCTACATGATACTTCTATATCGGGAATATGCCAGAGGGAAAAGGGGGCAGAAAAAAAGGTCAAAAAAAAGGAAAAAAGAGGAAAAAAGGGGTCAGTACCCTTTAATTCTGGCACCGGTGTGAGTTAACCAAACACACTAATGCCAGAATTAAAGGGTACTGACCCCTTTTTTCCTAGGAGATAAAATAGTTCTTTGTAAAACATTTGATTTGAAGATGATCCTTTAGTGACATATAGCACGTTTATGTATACGCTCCTATCAGCCAAAGACATGAGCTACGTCACAGCTTTTATTTTTAAACCTTTAGAGTTCGTCATGTTAGCAGGAACAAATATTTAAAGTAGACCTCCCTAAACTACCCAAAAATCACCTGTTTTTTTGGACAGTAGGTTTAGGGATGTCTGTAAGGTTAGTGTAACTTTGAATTATTTTGAATTATAAGGGTACTGACCCCTTTTTATTCTCTATGCGTTTGAAGGAAGGCCAAATGAACAGCATCTTGACACGCTCACCAGAAAAAACAGTCGTGCGTAAAGCGACCCTGGTGGTTTTTTGCGCGCTATTGAGCTTCTCTTTCTCAGCGCAAGCATCATTGATCGTCAACGGCTCCTTCGACAATCAAGGTGCTACTGCCGGTTTTCTTCCATCAGGCACTTCCAACCTGCCGGGCTGGACTATCGGCGCAGGGGATAGTGGCGGTTACACTTTCCTGGTGGAACCCGGTCAAGCCGGCGTCCGGTTAGATAGCGAGTCAAGTCCCTCTGAGTGGCCAAATATCGCCCTGTGGGATATAGATCACCCCGGCCGAGATGGTTTCACCGGTCAATACAACGGGACCCATAGTATACCGGCCACCAGCCCCGCCGGTGGCAACTTTATCGCCTCAGATTCCGGCTTCCGACTGACCACTCTCTACCAAGAGATTACCGGATTGGAAGTGGGCGCCAACTATAAGCTCTCTTTCTGGCAGGCAGCCGGACAGCAGAATAACCGGGAGGGCAACACCGTAGATCTCTGGCGGGTAAGCTGGGGAGGTGTATTAGGTACCGTCACTGATATTACTCTTCCCAACGACTTCAGCCACACAGGTCTTCCCGGTGAGGTCTACTCCTATGACTCTACTGAGATAATTAGTGGCGGTGATGTCCGTGAGTCAGAAATGATGCTGGTTGATAGTTTCGGATTTGCAGACTGGAAAAAACAGACGATGATTTTCACGGCTGCTGACACCAAGCAATTACTGGGTTTCATGGCTCTTGGAGGACCAGGGTCACAACCGCCGTTCGCACTTCTCGATGGTGTCGAACTCACACAGGTACCGCTGCCCGGCAGCCTGCTGCTGATGCTGCTGGGACTCCCGATGATAATGAGAAGACGCCGCGCTACCCAGGCGTAGTCGAGATCCGCGAGGAGAATGAGACAGATGCCGCCTAAATAGGGGCTCTGGTTTTTTCTATCTACGGATTCCACCCGTTTTGACGCATTTATGGAAACACTCCAGCAACTGAGTACTTTTCCTCTAGTCATGGACATTCTCAGGATGTGTCTCTGGCTGCTGCTGATCATGCTGATATTCCTCCCCCTGGAGAGGCTGTTTCCGCAGCGTCGGCAGAAGATATTCCGCAAAGATTTTCTCACCGATCTGGGCTACTTCTTCCTCAGCGGATTACTACCCAAACTCATTCTGTCTGCCCCGATTGCCCTCGCTGCTGGCCTGCTGCACGACCTGGTTCCCCAGTGGATTCATGCGCAGACTGCCGGCCTGCCGGTTGTCGGTCGCGTCGTTCTGGCCCTAATCGTCTCTGACTTCGGAGCTTATTGGGCGCACCGGTGGTTACATGAGATCCCGTTTCTCTGGCGTTTCCATGCTATTCATCACAGCCCGGAGGAGATCGACTGGCTGGTCAACACCCGGGCACACCCCATTGATCTGGCATTTCCGCGATTCTGCGGCTTTATGTTGATGTACGTATTCGGTCTGACCCAGCCGATGGCCAACACGGTGGATTGGATTGCAGCACTGGTGCTGGTGGTAGGTACGCTCTGGGGGTTCTTTATCCATTCCAACCTGCGCTGGCGCTTTGGCTGGCTCGAGTGGATCATCTCCACCCCGGCGTTCCACCACTGGCATCACACCAACGACGGAGCGGAATATGTCAACAAGAATTACGCCGCTATGTTCCCCTGGATCGACAAGCTGTTTGGTACCTGTTACCTCCCGAAACGACAATGGCCGACCCGCTATGGTCTTGACGAAGTGGTGCCACCCAATCTACTGGCACAACTCGTTGCACCTTTCGGTCTGTATCGAAAAAGATAGGTTCGGTAATTAAAAGAAGAGAATTGGCTGGCTTGAGTGGCTGATCTCCACGCCGGTCTTTCACCATTGGCATTATACTCATGATGGCCCGGAGTATGTGGACAAGAATTATGCAACCATGTTTCCGTGGATAGACAGGCTGTTTGGCACTTATTACCTGCCAAAAAGGTGACCAATCCGTTACGGAATAGATGAGAAGATGGCACCCAGTCTGGTGGGGCAACTTATCAAAAAAAAGTCAGCTATAGAAGTAAGTAAGAGAAGGGCCATTCGAACTACCATTAGAGGCAATCTAATCAGTCATAGGAGCAAGTAGGGGGCCC
>JBEVXT010000799.1:0-3098 GCA_040505955.1 Sedimenticola sp.
CATGGAAAGATTGATGAAGAAGCCCTAACGAATATTCCATACATCAGAATGTCATCGGAATTGTTGGATTCTCTGGATTTTGAATTTGACGCCAGAGACCAAGACAGAACCATTCGCAGTCATCAAGAAGAAATAGACCGACTGACAGCGGTAATTGATGATGCAAATAGATGGGGACCGATGCGACCAGATCGCTATAGGAATCCACTACTAGATCATCCTGCCGACAGTGAAGAGGCTCGTAGAATACGTGCTCAACAGACAGAAATTGAACACCTTCGGGCGCAATTACAGAATATGGAGGTGGGAGACGATGCTGGATATATGCAGGGACCAAGGGGACCGGGCGGATATACGCCGGGTCCACCGCGACATCGGAATAATCCAGTCGATCGGCGTTTCGGAAATGTACCGAAATCATTAATGTACGATGGACGAGGCAGCTGGCGAGCTTTCTACATGAAATTCAGCAAATATGCAGAAGCTCAAAGATGGTCGGCAAAAGAATGCAAAGACAATTTGTGTTGGTGTTTGGTTGACAAGGCCTCCGAATTCTATGCAAATATGGCAGAGAAGAATCAACACATTGAATATTTTGATGTTATAAGAAAACTTGAAAGACGGTTCGGATACAAAGATCTGCCGGAAACAGCGACAATTGCTTTCAACAATGCCCGCCAGACCAATGAAGAATCTATAGATGATTGGGCTGACAGTGTTATGACTTTAGCAACGAAAGCTTTCCGTGAACTTCCAGATGAATATATGTACAGACAGGCTATTCTCCGATTCTGTCATGGTTGCGCTGATAAAGATGCTGGAGAGAATGTATCAAATTCACGACCGACAACCATGGAAGATGCAGTAGATAGAGTCAAATGGGCGGTACACACACATAACGCTGTGTATGGAAGACAACGGCGTGACGTCCGTCTACGATGAGCATCCAGCGTATTCCGTCTGTGCAACAAGAGAACAGATGCCTAAACGAACACGTACAGTTGAGTCAAGATTGGATATATTGGAAAAGCAAATGTCATCGACGCTGGAGAAACAAGAAATGATGATGACAAAATTACAACAATTTATAGACAGAACAGAGAGGAGGAGCCAACGGTATGAAAGCGGTGACAGTAGATATCGGTCGCCTTCGATTTCACCAACCCGGGTACCGTCCACAATCAGATGTTTCCGCTGCAAGGGGAATCACTTAGTCAGACACTGTCCGGTGCCCAAACCAGAACCAACAGAGGAAAACAAGAAAGTACAGTTTGTTGAAACTGACGATTTCGATGATCCTTTAAACGACGAGGGGTCGGACGACGAGGCCTAGCTTCGACCCAAAGAGAGCGTAATGGCCGGAGAACATGTAAAAAATCAAAGAAAGTTAAATTTGAAGATGATCAGCGTCCTGCTGATGATCAAATTCTATGTCCGTTAACAACATATAAAATGAATGATGAACATTGCATAAGAGATGTGATGCACCAAAGTGATCAGCATTCAGCTGATGACTTAGCCGTCTCAGAAGAGAAATTAACGCCTGAGAACAATACTAACGAAGGCGGTGGCAATCAGCTACTTGCTGATGGTCACTCACGAGGCGGGTATCTGAACATGGAAATGGGATAAAGGACTCCGGCAGGGAACAGCATGATGGCCTGGAGGATACTGAACTGATTACCATCTGCAGATTGCAATCAGGGACCATGTTTCGTGTACCGGTGTCACTTCAGGACCAGAAAGTAGAAGCAGTAGTAGACACAGCTGCTGAGGTTACTTTGATCTCGGAGAAGGTTTACCAAGCCCTAACAGATCCTCCTATGAAAATTAGGAAAGTAAAAATGAACACTGCAGGACGTGATTTGACTATGGATGGATTCATTGCCGGTCCATTATGCGTAACATTAGGAGAAGAATGCTTCTGGGACAACGTATATGTAGCGCCTATACAGGACGATATGCTACTTGGACTGAACTTTATGAAAAGGTGCAATGCAGTAATTGATATTGGAGAAAATCAATTGAAAATTGGGGGGAATGTCATACCAATGATTGAGCCCTCAGTGGAAGACCGAATAACAGCACTAACGGTGTGTAAGACGACGCTAGTGCCTCCACAATCTGCTGTAAAAGTTCAGTGTGAAATGGATGCTGAATTTCCACAGTACCTAGTGGAACCTTTGAGTGATAATAAGGTCATTATTCCTCGTTCAGTGCATCAGGGCGGAAGCACTCCGGTCATTTTCGTGGTGAATTTGACAGAGAGACAGGTGAAGTTAAAACAAGGCACACATTTAGCAAATGCATGTCCCGCAAGTGTGGTGCCGCCAGTCCCGGACGAATTATCTATTCCACGGATTAACCAGATGGGATGTAAGAAAGAGAAAGATGAAGCAGTGCTTGGAATTAAAGATGTTCCGCCACACATAAAAGAACTTTATGAACGAGCGGCTATAAATCTGAATAGCGAACAACAAGCACAACTCAGAGAACTATTGGTCGAATTTGAAGATGTGTTTTCCACTGATGAATTCGATCTCGGAAATTTCACCGAGACCGAACATACTATTGAAACTGGAGAGGCTAAACCGGTTAAGCAGAGAATGAGAAGAACACCCATGGGCTTCGCCGCTGAAGAAGAAGCTCACTTAGACAAGATGTTGAAAGCCAAAGTAATTCGTCCATCATCATCAGAGTGGGCATCGGCTCCAGTGCTGGTGAGGAAACGAGATGGCAATGTCAGATGGTGTGTTGATTACCGTGCTTTGAACACAGTAACGGTGAAAGATGTATACCCGCTGCCATTGGTGGAAGATTGTCTGGATATGTTGGCTGGAAACGTCTGGTACTCGAAGTTGGATGCCAACTCTGCTTACTGGCAGGTTCGAATCAAGCCTGAAGATTGTAAGAAGACAGCCTTCGTCACCAAATACGGACTGTTTGAATTCGTAAGGATGGGATTCGGCTTATGCAACGCCCCAGCCACCTTCTAACCCGAGCTATGAATCTGGTTTTAAGGGGGATGAACTGGAATACTGTACTTGCATTCCTGGACGATATACTGGCCCTGGGCAAATGTTTCGAACACCATCTGC
>JBEVXT010000800.1:0-6048 GCA_040505955.1 Sedimenticola sp.
ACAAAACAAAAACGGAGCTAGCCCCCATCCAGCACCAAGACGTCCGTTTATCCATTTAATGGGATTTTGAACAACACCAACAACAACAACAACCACGAAGATATTACTATTATTATCAGTACTGAGCATATTTTTTATTAGAGAAACGTATACATGATAATAATTAATTTTGCTTATGAATACATATACATTACATTACATACATAATAACAAAACATATCTTCAACACAATATGTGGTGTAGGTAACTGAGTGGGATTTGAGAAGGAGCGCACTCGGTGGTCGAAGAACAGATGATCACAGTAACGGTAGCAACTCGTGTCAGGGATTAGACGGTGTGCGTATACGAAACCAACACATCAGCCATATATATGTAAACAAAAAGGTACCTTACTAATGTGCGAGTATGCACAAACAGCTCTGCTTTGTGGTCTACACTGGTCACATATTGATTTTTGTAGCCAACAGTTTAGAGTCTTTCCGAAAATCTGCACGTATACATGAACAATTCTACCAAAACGTGATGAACTTTGAAAACGATTCATCGCTCGACCACACTAGAAGAACTTAAATTTCGTGTCGGGACATGAAAGCTATGTATGCTTGCAGCGTAAGCGACGTTGACGTCGTATAATGCGACCTATTGTACAAAGTCAGTGGGGGTTGCTGAGCCAGGCGAATTAGAATCAGCGTGTTGAGAGAGAGGGAGAGAGGGAGAGAGAGAGAGAGCGAATCAATATATATATATTGATTTCACATTGCTGAAGGATACCGATATATAACCGCAGTCTCTGCAAGCGTGTCACACAGTGTACTAACCCTTAACTATAGCTATAAACTATAACCGAAATACGCATAATCCTCAAATTGTGCTAACCGTTGACTATGGCTATAAACTATATAAGAAATAAGAATCTAGAGAAAATGTAAACTGGAATCGAAGCATGCATAATCCTCTGGACGTCCCGGTGAGTCGGCTAAGTAATCGATATCATCATCATTTCGCTCACCCAGTGGTGACACTGTACGCTCGTAATCCTCCCCACGTGCCGGAGATTCCACGATGTAATCGGTAGGCGCATAATCCTCCGGACGTCCCGGGGAGTCTGCTAAGTATTCGATATCATCATCGCCGGCGGACAGTGTAGGTGCGTAATCCTCCGGACGTCCCGGGGAGTCCGCGAAGTAATCGATATCATTCCAGTGATCAAACTCATTCGTCTTGCTCTTGTTCAGCGGCATGACAACGATGTCCAACGGCTCTGTGTGCACGCCGTCTGAGCAGACTCGCCGCTTGCAATATACATATGTGAAATCGCGCTTGCTTTGCTTGTACGTCATCATGCGGTTGTCGTACGATGTTATGCCGCGGTTGACCGCGGTCGATGGCGTCTCATCCTGCATGACTCGGCGAAAATAATCCGAAGGGTCAACAAATTGTCTGTTGATTCCTTTGGAGCTATACTTCACCTCTCCGGTAATGTCGGATTTCGCCACGTAAGACTTGGAGCAAAGGGAGATCATCTCCGTGCCAGAGGAGAATTCCAATTTCATTAGGCCCAAACACCTGCTATCGAATTTCTCGTGTTTCCCGCAACATTGCCGGGGTAACCACACATCGTCTACACCAACTTCCGGTCGATAATCGTCGCTACAGTGAGACATCAACGAGGCCTCGAAACGTTGGCGTAACGAGGGTCTGACAATGTCGATCAACTCGGTACTGGACATAGCCATGTATAGTGAGTCAGTGTCCATTTCGAGAAGTTCAAAATCCGCCCTGTCCACGTATTTCAGCAGGAAATCGTAGTAAAATCCGAGCATGTGCAGCTTGGCGTATTGCAGAATGGAATACCCCAATTGGATGGGTATGTCCATCGTGATCCTAGAGTTGGCGAACTCGACTTCGAAATAGTCGTCGCCAAGTTCGTTTAAGGACTGAAATCTAGGATTATTGACAGCTATGCAAGCCCGTCTGAATCCTTCGAGGTACTTTATTTTGCGGAACTTCTTGTTCATAATAGTTCCGCCGAAAGCGCTGTTACCGATCAGCTTGCTGAGCGTTGAGAATACTTTTTTGTCCGGATTCTGGTCGCCGAGGCGACGGTCCAGGGTTATCTGCTCACCGAAATCCTGGAAGCACCGCATTTTGCCGTACTCAACGACCTGGTACACTTTAGTGACTAACAGGCCGTGGAGAATATACCATTTTAAGAGTGGTGTGAGCAGGAGGATTTTCTCGGCCGCCATGGCGCCCACGAGCAAGGTTCGAGGTTCCTTGCTTAAATTATGAGATTTAACGTATTCTTGCATCAACGGCCCTATCTCATCGAACGGTATTTCCGAAGAACAGAAAATCGGACTCATTTCCCGAAAGTAATCGTACGGACTCAGGTCCGTATCCGGACTGTGGTCGACTTCATCCCAACTGTCTGGAACCCGAATGTCGACTTCGACCGCGCCGAACAACGTGTCATCTAAGACCGACTCCAGGATCTGATCGGTATTAGCGTGCGAGGGGTACTTTTTGCAGAAGGGGGGCAATCTGTCGCTTACGAAACGGTTCATTTCAGGGTCGTTTTTCAAGAGTCTTCGATACTCGCACTCCCATATAACGTGTACCGCGAAGCCTAGATCCCTAATGAACTTCAGCCTGTCCGTCGTGCGCTGGTGCCTGACCTCGCGAAGTTCGGGGTCTTGCCACTTCTTACAGTGGCAACCGTGCCAGTAACAACCCATGAATTCGTACAATTCACCGGTATCAGCGTCACGGCCGTCAACACTGTAAGGGCCGACGCGAAATTCACGCCCGCTATTCATTTTATGCCGAATACCGATACCTTTGGACACGTTTAGCCAGTCCATCCAGTCAAACATGGCGTAGTGGCACTTGGCGTCCGTGTTCGGTTTAAAGCCTCGGCGTTCAGCACGCCTAACGTAGCGGCCGACCGGCATCTCGTGACAAATCGCAGACAGGTACAGACTATTCGCGTCATATCCGACGATGGAGCGACAGGGGCGCTCTTTATCTCCCCTTACGAACGTCTCGCCGACTTTATGATGGCGACAAAATACGATGGAAGGACCGCCAATCAAGTTGGCTTTCAACGTTTCGTAAAGGTCTTTGTCGTCCTTATCTATAAGGGAAAAGGATGCGCCTTGCTTTACGCCGCTATCGTATAGGAGCCGTCTAGATATGCCCGGAACGGAGACGTTGTCTTTGAAAACGTCGATACGGTGCTTCAAGAAATATTGCTTGTAAGCTTCTATGCCCAGAACGAACGGACCCACGTCAAGCTTGGCGTAATATTCCAGCCAGTCTCGAAACGTGGACATGTTACGCTCACGCCATATAGACTCGAGCTCGCCGTATCGAACGTCTACGGTAGAAACGGGCTCCGTTTGGAGGCCCAATATTTTGAGAGCTTCTGTCGGAGATTTACCTTCCAATTCCGTTAATTTGCAGAATTGCACGCGTTCTCTATTCTCTAAAACGTTACATTGCTTCAGAGAAGAGTGGAAGGATTCTTTCGAGGGCAGGGAAGTCTCGTCAAGTCTGTCCATAGAGTCAAAATACTCGTACGGGAAGTAAGATTTGCGTACGGGTACATTGAAAGTGACTAGGAAATTGTCATAGGAAACGCCGGGAGGGAGGTAATTCATCATGTCTAAGAATTTGAATTTGTCGTTGGCCAAGCAAACGTAGTTATTGTTCTTCTTGATGACAAAGTGTTGTCCTTTACTTTTGTGTAAACCTAAGTGATAGGAGAGCCTAGTCTTGAGTAATCCGATATCGTAACGCCCCGAGTTGAAGCCTATTATGGGGATCTGACTACAGTATCTGTCAAAGTCCTCTCTCAAACGTCTTAATTGTTTGCTCATTAACGTACGTGCGTATGCGTCTGTTACTGTCACAGTAACGTGGCCGTTGGTGTCTTCGTCGTCCTCGCCATCTTCGTTTATTATATGTCTGTTTCGCAGTTGATGCATGGGCTGGACGTCGTCGACGTCGGGGGAATGTGATAATGGCGGTGAAGACGCGCAGGGGGTGTCATCAGAAGCTGCCGCGGTGATGTCGGACAAGACGACGTTGTCGTCGTCACTCCAGTCGTTATAATCGGCGCGAATCTCGTCGTTTTCCTCGATGTTTTTAAGGAATCTGCGGAACACGTTGTCCTTCCGCATAGCGTTTAAGAATTGCTCGGACGGTGGCTCGTACTCACCCGTTTCCATGGCTTCATCGCCATTATCGTTATCATTTTCATAGGTATCATTATCATTGTCACTACCGTCCGATAATACTTCCTCGTCGTCAACACTCCATTCACGTTCTAATGCATCTAGTTCTAGAAAAACTGACGCCCATCTGCCTTTGGACAATTGCACACATTTGTCCGAAATCTTGCCTAAATAATCTAGCATGCTTGTTATCAAATTGTCTACATTCCCCTCTAGTACGAATTTTTCGCTTTGAAACCCGTCAACGTTGCTACACATACAAACGCACACCGGTCGATGCAAGTGGGTCCACGTTCTGGCAGACCCGCTGACCTCTTCCGGTTCAACCAACATAGCTTCCATATCGTACACCGCATAGAATGGATAGTTTTGCATGGACTGGTCGACACGAATATTAAATTCTTCTAATCTATCAAATATAGTTCTAGGCAGTTTGTAGTACCCACCCGGAAATGTCATATTCTCCTTTTTTTCGCAGGTTTTAGCGTGTCTGTTAAAATTAAAATTACGCTCGAAAAGTTTCAAGCAAAGAGTACATTGAAATTTTCGGGCGTACGAATTAAATTTTGTGATGTAAGACAAATGGTTTTCATGTAAATTTAAATTGATAATTTCTGGTTTATTGTCATCTGCTTTGAATATCTGCATAGATTTGTATAGCACCTGAACGTACCTATTCGAGGTCAGATTGTACACATTGACGTTAATTTTAAAACATGCTTCCAAATCTGGCATGCTATTCAACGTCACTTCCGTGGATTTAATATTTTTCTCTTCTACAAACATAATCCATTTAGTATATAAATCTCTCGTTAATCTTTCAATCCAAATATATTTTTTCATGTTGTAAGCCAGAGACCTAAAAAAACATAATTGGTCATCGTAAACGTTGCCCGAACGCGGATGTTTTTCGAAATATATTATGTTATGATGATTTTTTATGTAATAGGGTAAAGGTTGATCTATGACACCCAACGGAAATGATGTTTTGAAAACTCTGAAAACTACGTTTGTTATCAGAACCGCCTTGTAGTTAGTATCCGGTCTCTCTTTCAAAATATGGTCGAGTATATTCATAGTTTGTAATTTGCGTTTCAATTTCTCTAGATCGGTTCTGTTACTTATCAACATCGGGGAGGCCAGAGCGCTTTCGTTATAATATGGTACGAAATATCTGTACTCCCCGGATATGTTGCAAAATTATGCCGAAAGACAAATTTATTTTTAAAGCTTGTTGGCGGTCCGCATAAATATGATCGAGTTGCTCTGATAGTTGGTCGAACGTGAAATCTGACGCAACGGGGAAATTGTATCTCGATGAGATAATACGTTGCGTTTTCCTCTGTTTCAATATTATATGGCGGTGTTGGTTATATGTCCTTTTCAATTTTTCGTCAACCGTGCCGTCCTCATTCTGCCAAGGTTCCCTATCCACGGGTGTGCAAGGCAGGGGCTGCCATGTTTCCGCATTACCCCCGCCTTGTTCGTGTACTATCATACGATGGTTGTACCACTCTGACCCGTCGATAAAAGAACATTGGCAGTCTCGGCACCTCCACTCAAATCGTCCCCCCTTTGGTTTCTTACTGGGGGAGAGACCATCCCCCTCCTCACTCTCTCTTACATTATTATTATTTACGCTACAGCCGCTGGTTCCGGCTGTCGCGTCTGAAATGACGCAGCTACGGCGATGTTTTATTAAAGTGGCATCGGAAGGGAAACGGCAGCCGCAAACTTGACACGAAATACTCGACATAGTTAACTTTCTACTGGGACTACTACTATCGGGGCATGTCTTCTCATGTCGGAC
>JBEVXT010000800.1:6058-7243 GCA_040505955.1 Sedimenticola sp.
TCTTCGGACATTTCCTGCACGCAACGCGTTTCTTTGGAATCGTTTGAGCATGTTCACTACTACCACTGTTCGTCCTTTTGCTCGCAATGTTACTATTGCACTGGACGCAGCTGTATGTGGTTTCCGAATCCTCGTTGGTGCTTGTGACCCTGATAAACAAATAGTAAGTGTATTTGTCTTTTCAATTAAATAACATATCATTATATAATATATACGGTATACATACACGGTATGCTCAGTCTTTTTTTTTCGATATTTTATACACCGTGCCTGGTCTTTTTGTCGATATTTTAGCCTCAGCACAAAAATAAAAATACATCGGATATGTAATTGAAAATCCATTTACAATTATATCAAATAGTTTCAGAGTGAGTCTTTACACCACGACTCGTTTGTTTGTCTGAGGTATACACGTAGCTTAGAAACATCTAGGATTAAAAGAAAGTATAAATAACTACATAACAGTATGATACGTAAGTGATCAAAATACTAACCTATTATCTAGAGTCCTCACGCTGCTGTGGGTATGTGTAGGGCACGTCTCAACAGGCGTAGCAGTTCTTAAAATAAACGTAAACACACTAAAAATATGAATGGTGGTTAACGCGTATAAGAAATGCATGAGTAAAATTTGTAGTTAAAATGGATTAACTGAAAATGTAAACGGACGGACAGACATACTGAAACATATAGGACACCAGCAATCCATCGGTGAAGCCTTAATATTATTATTACATAAGGATGAACTATTTAAACTATATTAATATCGTAACAAAAGACCAACAGCTACTCAAGTAGAAGAATTCAAATAAGTTTCTTATATGAAACTTGTTTTCTAATCCTTTTCAAAATTATGTTGCATGTATAATTTGACCTATTATGTAAATCGAATGAATAAATATTGTTTAAATTAACAGCTACTGATTAAAGAAACGATTATATTGATTAAATGTGTCATTAGTGACTCGTCTACATGCAGTGGCAGGCAATTTATTACTAACCCATTATTCGAAGTCGTGACGCTGCTCTGAGTGTGGGTAGGATTCACAGCGGCAGGCACGGCAATTCTAAAAGACAAAGCAAAAAGTTACGCATTGGTTCGAATATTTAACTTATATTCGCATATATAATTTAACAGAGAACGGACGGAAAGTGGGAACGTTTTTTTGTTTTAACGTTTCAGCA
>JBEVXT010000801.1:0-14899 GCA_040505955.1 Sedimenticola sp.
CCCCATCGATCTTGCGGACTCTTTTCAGCAGCAACGGCATGACTGGTGCCTGGATAAATACGCTGAACAGTACAGCTCCAAAGGCGATGGATTGCACCATCCACCAGTAGGAGAGTTCAGCCGGAATGGAGAGGGCCAAGGCCAGGGTCACTGCTCCGCGTAAGCCACCCCAATAGATAATTGTTTGGTTGCCAATGGCGATTTTCTCAACCTTTGGCAGTGCAGAGATTAAGGGTGCAAAACTGTATACCCCCAATGCGCGTGCAATCAGTACACTGAAAATACCGATAATCACTGCCATCCATCCCCAATGATCCATCAGGGTCATGGAGAGCATTATGCCGGCGACAATAAATACCAGGCTATCTGCGATAAATGCAAGAAGCGACCAAAGGTTGTCCACAAAGCAACTACTTCTATCCGGATATTCAAATCGAATCATCCGCCCCATGATCAGTGCAGTTACCAGCACCGACATTACGCCGGATACACCAAGAAGATTCTCTGCAATAAAGTAGGCGGTATAGGCGCTGATCATGGTGTTGATGCCCATCAGCACCACTCCATCACAGATACGGGAGATCAGCATGAAGAGCAATCCGTTCAACAGTCCGATAAAGGCGCCGCCAAAAAAAACAACAAGAAACATCACTATTGCATCCCCAGTAGTCACCTCTATCTGTGGATTAAGGATGAGAAATATGATCATCGTAAAAAAAACAATGGCTGTAGCATCGTTAAAGATACCCTCACCATCCAGCAATAAGATAAGCTGCTCAGGCACGCCTCCCTTTTTCAGTAGCGGCATAATCACCACCGGGTCGGTGGCGGAAAGCAGTGCACCGGTAAGCAACGCTGCCATCCAGGGAAATTGCACTGGATCACCAATACCGTAGTAGATAAGAAATGCAGTGACCGCAACACTGAGCAGCACCATGGGCACAGACAAAATCATGATCGGGATAAGTTGTTTCAACATCTTCTGTGCATCGATCTTGAAAGAGGCTTCAAATACCAGCACCGGCAGCAGGATAAAGAGAATCAGGTTGCGAAAACCGCCAAGCTCTATCTCCAAACCACCATCAATAATCTGCATCAACTCACTTCCGACATAACCGGCGATCACCAGTAAACCGGTAAACGGCACGTTGTAGCGATCGGATAGCGGACGCAGTAATACTGCAGACATGAGTAGGCCTGCAAAGAGGATAACTGCCTGTTGCATCGCCATGGGTTTAGTCTCCCGACTCTTCTGCTACTGCGTTTTTCACCGGCGGGTTACGCTCATCCATGGCGATCGATGGACCATCTGCCAGTACCAGACGGGCATGGCGACGACGTAGCTGGTGGGCTGAATGGACGCCGCAGGAGTGGGCGAGCACACCCACTTCATAGACCATATTCTTGATGTAACTGGCGACTCGTTCCGCCTTAACCTCCGGCACCAATCCCTTTTGCAGGTCTGGATTGTGGGTGGTAATACCGGTAGGGCAGCTGTTTTTATCGCACTGCAGTGCCTGAATGCATCCCAGGGCAAACATAAAACCCCGTGCCGAAACAATAAAGTCGGCTCCCACACAGAGTGCCCAAGCCACATCTGCAGGGGTGATTAGTTTACCCGAGGCGACCACCTTTATCCGGTCTCTCAGCCCATACTGGTTGAGCTTGTCCACAAGCATATAGAGGCTTTCCCGTAGAGAGAGCCCCATGGCGTCGATCAGCGGCATGGGTGCTGCGCCGGTACCTCCCTCAGCGCCGTCCAGAGTAATAAAGTCTGGAGCGTACTCAATGCCACGCTCATTGATGTCACTGAATAGTTCATCAAACCAGCCGGAGCCTCCTATAACCACCTTAAATCCAACCGGCTTACCGGTCACCTCTCTTATCCGGTGAATCATATTCAGCAAGTCGTCATTGCAGGCGACGTCGTGGTGGCGGTTGGGACTGATGGCATCCTCCCCGACATGAATTCCACGGATCTCTGCGATCTCCTCCGACACTTTATCTCCAGGCAGTATGCCGCCCTTGCCCGGCTTTGCCCCCTGTGAGAGTTTGATCTCAAACATCTTTACCACTTCGTGATCCGCCGCTTCACGCAGCTTGTCATCATTAAGGTTGCCGTCCAGGTCACGTACACCGTTTTTGGCCGTGCCGATCTGAAAAACGATATCCGCCCCCCCCTCAAGATGATGGGGTGAGAGGCCGCCTTCGCCGGTATTCATCCAGCACCCTGCCTTTTTGGCGCCCATGGAGAGGGCCACCACTGCTGGCTTGGAGAGTGCGCCATAGCTCATACCGGAGATATTGAACAGCGAATCTGTAGTGTAGGGTTTACGGCACCCCTTACCAATCGTGACCGGCCCTGGCGGCACTGCGTCTTCACCCAGAGTTGGGTAGGGGGTATTGACAAACAGTACTGAGCCGGGGCGTCGAATATCCCGGGTAGAACCGAAAGGCACCGTGTTACTGAGATTCTTGCAGGCGCGATAGACCCAGGCACGTTGAGCGCGGTTAAACGGAAGTTCCTGGCGATCCATGGCAAAGAAATATTGGCGGAAAAACTCACCCATGGTTTCGAAAAAATAGCGGAAGTGAGCAACCACCGGATAGTTACGGCGAATCGCCTGACGGCTCTGGGTGACATCCAATATATAGACGACGATGATCGTCACCATTAGGGCGCCAAGTATAAATAGAAAAATGGCGGAGAAGACCTCCAACGCCCCGGTCAGGAAGATATGCATATTCTCTACGGCATTATTCATCATCTGTTACCTTTGGTTAGTTGTTACATTCCTTCCTATGCCTATCCCTCTAATCCTCTCCCAGTCTCTCCGTTTCTGCGCCTCGATACTCCAAAAAACAGGAACTTACTATTTCGCGAACCCTAAAGCGCCTTCGAGCGCAATACCATCATCTTCTCAATCTGCATATCGTGGTAGGTGTGGGGGATACCGCCTACGCCAAGGCCGGATTGACGCAGTCCGGCAAAGGGCATCCAGTCGACACGAAATGCCGTGTGCTGATTGACCATTACCGCTGAGGCATCCAACTGTCTGTAGCAGTGCATGGCCGTATCGATATCTTTAGAGAAGACCGCTGCCTGGAATGAGAATGGCAATTCATTGGCGCGCTCAATGGCCTCATCGATATCACCATAGGGATAGATGGCAACCACTGGTCCAAAAACCTCCTGACGGCTGACAAGGCTATCCGGGGGCGGATCAAACAACACCGTCGGTGAATAACAGCTGTCTGAGAGGCGTTCACCGCCTGTCATCAGACGTGCCCCTGCCGCTACCGCCTGATCTACCCATTGCGCCACCCGTTCTACTTCACGAGGACGGATCAACGGCCCTACTTCGGTATCCTCCCGTGTGGGATCGCCAACTTTCATTTCAGCCGCCAACACCGCCAACCCTTCCGCCAATCGCTGCGCCACCGACTCATGAGCAAATACACGCTGTACCGATACGCACACTTGACCAGCATGGTAGAAACCACCCTTGGCCAATAGTGGCAATGCGTCATCAAGATCAGCATCCTTAGCGACGATTACCGGCGCGGCACCACCATGTTCAAGGGCGCAACGGGCGCCCGGTGTCAATTTTGAACGCAACATCCAGCCCACAGCAGAACTGCCGATAAAACTAAAAAATCCGACTCGGCTGTCAGTTACCAATTGACTGGCGACGGCCAGATCATTCACCACCAGCGGCTGACACCACTCTTCGGGCAGGCCAGCTTCACGCAATATCTCAACAAAACGAAAACAGGAGAGGGGCGTATCCTCCGCTGGCTTTACAATAACCGGACAGCCCGAAGCGACTGCCGGTGCCACCTGATGAATAATTAAATTCAGTGGATGATTAAAGGCACTCACCGCCACTACCACGCCAATCGGCTCACTGGAGGTAAAGGCAAGATGACCACTGGAGGCGGCATCCAGTCCCATCGGGATCTCCTTACCCCCCTCACTCCTCATCACCTCAACACAGCCTCTGACACCACCGATAGCACGAATCACCTCCACCCTGGAATCGGCTAACGGCTTGCCTCCCTCCCGCGCCGCCTCAACGGCCAGCAACTCCAGACGCTCACTCATCAGCGCAGCGCTCTTTTCAAGAATGGCTATACGCCTCTCCTTCGGCAACCAGGTGGAGCGGTCTCTGTACAATCCATAGGCGGTCACCAGTGCCCTCTCCACCGCTTCACTCCCTACCGTATCGACGGTTGCAATCAGTTTGCCGTCAAACGGGGCGGAGACATCAAGGCGGCTGCCGTCCCCTGTTGCTCCAGGAATCATCACGGGGTAGTGCATGGTCATAAAGGGCTCCTAATTGAATCGAGGCCGGCTGTGCGTTACACGACAATACGCCGCTCACTCAAGATGACCATTAAGCGATCTGACAACTGACAACTTCTGTCTTAAATCGGACAGACCAGTTCGCCCAGCTTCTCCGTCAGCTTCATGTTTTCGGAGTAGTCCACCGGGCAGTCGATCACTGAAACTGTATTGTCACTGACCGCCTTTTTCAGTATCGGCAGCAGCTCTTCAGTGCTGTTGACCCGATACCCCTTCGCCCCGAAACTTTCGGCATACATCACCAGGTCTGGATTGTTGAAGTCGATGTTACTGGGGCGACCAAAGCGTTTCATCTGATGCCAACGGATCAGACCGTACTGGGAGTCAGTCCAAATCAGAATAACGAAGGGGGTTCCGACACGCATCGCGGTTTCGATCTCCTGAGAGTTCATCAGAAAACCGGCATCACCGGTGACTGCCACCACCGCCCTCTCGGGATAGGCAAGTTTGGCGGCGACGCCTCCTGGTACGGCAATACCCATAGAGGCAAAACCATTGGAGATTATGCAGGTATTGGAGGCTTCCGCCTGATACATACGTGCCATCCACATCTTATGTGCGCCAACATCGGAGATAACAATATCCTCCGGCGCCAGTGCGTTACGCAGATCCCACATGATCTTCTGCGGCTTGATCGGAAAGGAGCTGTCTTTGGCGTGGGCATTCATCTCTTCAACGATGATCTCACGCAAATTGCCGGTGGCCTTTCCACGATGAGAACGAGCCTCAGCGGCAATCCCCTTCAGGGCAGAGCCGATATCCCCTATCACCCCCACTTCAACGATATAGTATTCATCCACTTCGGCAGGGAGACTGTCAATGTGAATAATCTTAGCGTGCTTATTGCTATGCCACAGTTGAGGATGGTACTCAACGATGTCATAACCGATGCAGATCACCACATCCGCCCTGTCAAAACCACAGGAGACATAGTCGGTAGCCGCCAGACCGACGGCACCAAGAGAGAGATCGTGGCTAAAGGGGATCACCCCCTTGGCCATAAAGGTATTGGCTACCGGGATATTGAGCTTCTCGGCGAAATCTATCAGCCTCTCCACCGCATTGGCGCGAATAACGCCGTTGCCTGCAAGAATCATGGGGTGCTTTGCATCGCTGATGATCGCTGCCGCCTGCTCCACCTTCTCTTTTGGAGGTCTCGGCGGCATCGGACTCTGCACCTTCAGAGGCTCTTTACCCTCAACCACCATCTTGGCGATATTCTCGGGAAAATCCATAAAGCTACAGCCCGGCTTCTCCGCCTCTGCTACTTTAAACGCCTTTCGAACAATCTCTGGAATAATTTCCGGCTCGCGTATCTGCATGCTGTACTTGGAAATCGGCTGAAACAGATTAACCAGATCGAGTATCTGGTGACTCTCCTTATGCAGTCTTGTAGTCGCCCCCTGACCGGCTAAAGCCACCACCGGTGCACGATCCATATTGGCATCAGCGACACCCGTAATCAGGTTGGTCGCTCCCGGACCCAAGGTACCGAGACAGACGCCCGCCCTTCCAGTCAGGCGACCGTAAACATCGGCCATGAAAGCGGCCCCCTGCTCATGTCGGGTTGTGATAAAACGAATGGGGCTATCAAGTAGTGCATCCATCACATCGATATTCTCTTCACCGGGGATGCCAAAGATATACTCAACACCTTCATTTTCCAGACAACGAACAAACAGTTCAGCGGCCTTCATAGATTCCTCCACTAGAGATAGACGGCAAGGTCAGTTACCCATTTTTGACTGGCATGAATAGAATATAGTCTAAGATCCGATTTCTTAAAGAAAAAAATATGAACGACTTGGTGGAGTAGATGGGTTTCTCTGACGACTTTGCTTGGAGTTATGGTGATCTTCTCTGTTTCCCTCCAAGAATATTCGTTCTCTCTCGGATTTTCATAACGCAGCAAGACGGAGTGGATCGGCGTCCAAAAACAGTCATAACTATTTAGGGTACGGGGTCTGATTGGAGCAGTAGACCACAACGCTTTGTCTCTCCTTGTACTCCATTTTTTCGAGCGGGAAGGGGTTGCGAATCATTTACCTGGATTAACCCAAAGCAGATTATGCCCTCATTGAGGAGTGGTTGACCGGGCGCTTCTATTGGCAAGCCATGCAACCAGCACTCCAGCGCCCATGCCGGTGACATGTCCTATCCATGAAATGTGTGGCCTTATATCAACCAGGCTTATAATCAAACCACCAAACAAGAAGATAACCACGGTAGCTATAATTATATTTTTAAGCGTACGTGAGTAGTAGGAATCAGCAAGTAGATAGGCCCAATAACCCAGCACAACCCCACTGGCTCCCGCATGGTAAGCCGTTGAGCCAAATGCCCAAGTTCCCAGTCCACCTACCACTACCAATAGGAAGGTAACCTCCCAAAACAATACACGCCCCTTACTCTGGACCAACCAGCCAAGCAGGAGAAAAGGTACAGAATTACTCACTAGATGCAAGACGCCATGGTGTACCCAAGGTGCAAGGGGTATATGCCAGAGCCCCTCCACGGTTCGTGGAACTATTCCATAGATTCCCAATTCAAAACCCAGAAGGGTTTGCGCAAGCTGAATCGCCCACATCAATGCCAGCAGGTAAAGTGCATCAGGAAGACGTAATGTGGCTACTGATCGAGACACGTTTTAACCTGTTGTTCAGTCACTGTTTGAGCATCGTTGACCAATGTAATGATCGCATCGCCACTGCACACTGCAGTGGGCTCCGGGTTGCACCGTACTTCGCCGTTAAACACATAAGCCATTGGCACACCGGCACCTGAAACAACAAATTTACAGATCAGATCTTGCCAGCATCGATCCTGAAAGCTGATATCGAAACGGTGCATATGGGCATTGTCATGGGTAAAAAAGTCTTCCAATACCTCCTCTGTTCCAGGCGCGACCAAAGAACGCACAAGAAACCCCGGATAGGCGCGGATTGGACGTATAACGATATTTGCCCCAGCTCTGCGTAGGCGCTTTCTATTGTCATCATTGATTGCTTCAGCCAAAACCATGGCGTTAGAACCAATCTCACGAATACGGTCCAGAACATCAAAAGTGAGGCTGTCTGACTGCGGATCAGCATGATTACTTGCAATGACAATGATGTAACTTGCATCCGATACATTGACAGCACGCAAGTTATCTGAATTCTCTGCATTACCTGAGAGGTGAACAACGCCAAATCCTGAAATCTCTTTAGGTAAAATCCCACTAAATTTATCCGTCAAGATCTGGACTGGATATTCCGATAGTAGAGGCGTTGCCTTGATTTGCTTTATTAATTTTTGTAAGTAGTTATCCGAATCGATCATAGGGGTATTGATTATCAGGATATGATCTTTCATATTCCATCTCCATCTGCCATTTTTCTTTTCCGTACTGATCCACAATCTATGTTCAATAAACTCTGTGACAATATGCGCTAAAATAGAGATTCCTAAAACATACAGGCAGATAACGGTTATTAAACGTCCACTGGTGGTACTTGGGCTTATATCACCATAGCCCACGGTGGTAATGGTTGTTAAGCCCATCCATAGCGCATCACCTAATGACTGCTTCTCAAAATAGATCATGCCCGCCGCATCAATAAGGACAAGCACACATAGAAGAGCGACCAGTTTTATCAGCCTCAGGGAAAAGCTGGATGTGTCATAACGGGTATATCTATTATAATGACGCTGCCTCCAGCGTCTTTTCATCAGTTTTGAAAGTATCAACAACACTTACCCTTTTGGTTGATAGTATTGATTTACTTCATCTATTATTCGACGTTGAATTTCTGTCTCATCGGTTACCTCAAGACCATATTTTTCAGCCAGCTGAGCCAGCAGTTCCTTGTTAAAGGAGAGTCCAATGCGAGGCCGCTGCACCTTTCTATAAGGCAACCCAATGATTCTTCGAATAATGTCACTGGGCATTATAGATGCGTCTGCCGCTTCATAGCGAATTCTGCGCATGATGTCCTGTTGAAAAGAGAAGTGCATCTGTAGTTTCTTGAGAACATGCTTCTCCTTTGTCCATTTATTATTCGCTTTACTGTTCACTTGGCCACATCTCCTCTATCACATCTACAGGGCAGATAGCGACCAGGGAGACGTCGGTATCACCATCTCCCCATACTTCAACAGAGAGATAACGACTCTCTATATCTCCAACACATTCGTGATAACGCAGCTCCTCGCCTTCTTCATCTTCAGGTACCTTTCCACCACAATCATGGTTGTAGTAATAGGCTTCACCCTCTTTCATACGTTGGGTATAGTGATCTGCAAGCCAGCTTGCCAGCTCTTCAGGCTTCTCTTTCACTGGGAAGGTAACAAAATCATCCCCCCAGAGCTGTGAAAACTCCTCTTCATCAAAGAGCGTTAATACTCTTGATTCCGGTAGTTTGATCGAAAAACAGAGCAACGGATCACCATCATTATCATCAACCGAAAGATAGTAGGTTTTATTATCTTCACTGCGCAGGGTTAGCTCTTTGGTGATCTCTGTTTCGGAGTATTGATAAGCACCTACCTTGGTCACTTCCAGCTGCTGACCTTGCAACTGATCCGGCAGTGAGCGGCGCTGCTTAAAAGAGACAATATCGCCCACTTGCAATTGAAAAGGGTCAGTCAATGTTCGGGGCGCGTCATTGCCGCCAAAAAGTTTTTTAAACATCTAATATTCTCAAAGACCGTGAAAAAACAGTCAAAAATCCGGCTTTTTTTGACTGATGTATTGTATGACTATTCAGCTGTTGCCAATACCACCAGGGGTCGGAGTCGATTGCCCACATGGATGTGGGTAAGAAGCGTGAGCTGGGAGCGGAAGCATTGCGGCAAAATTGGTTCATTTTCCCAAAATCTCAGCGCAATCGACTCCGACCCCGTACCCATGACCCCGTACCCAACTGAATAGTTACCTTTATTGTTTCATTGACCCGAAATCATAGGCGTCTTACGATGCCGGATCGGTTCAACTAAGTTGCTTTCTGTTTTGCTTTTAACCGCTCAAGAATAGCACTTTTCTTGGTGCTGGCAGCACCACCAATGCCACTCTTCTTTAGACGCGCATCCAGGTCATCACCCTCTTGGGTTTCCATCCATTCACCGGCCTCCATATTGTCGCGCCAATTCTCCTGTTTCGCTTTCACGCGATCCAATGCCTTTGAAACACGGTGCTGACTGGAGCTGGTGGCGGCAACGTTGTCGGAGATGCTCGTTGTTGCCTTTTGAACTTCCTTTATGGTCTTTACCTTTTCAAGCTCACGTTTATTTTTTTGGATGATCTTTTCACGTGTCTTGACCAGCTTATTAATGCTATTCACTTCACTCTCAAGGGTGCTGTGCTCTGCAGCCTTTTCATCACGCTCGCTGGCGATCTCTTCCAGACGTTCGGCAACCTCTTCAGCCAGCGATTCTTTACCCGCATTGAGCGCTTCAATAGCTTTAGATTCATAGTCATCATAGTCCGTGCTCAGACTATTGATTTCACGTTTCAGTTTAATTTCAGAGCCTTTTAAGCGGGTTAAACTCTGTTTTGCCTTGGCAATAGCCGTTTCAGCATCACGAATTTCCTGTTCCAGGATACGTATTGCATTCGCATCAATAATGGCCTCACCAGCTTCACTGGCACCGCCGCGTATAGCCGTAAAAATGTCTTTTAAAATACTCATTTTAAGCCTCTGATTATACGAGTATGGATTGGATGGCCTCTAAAACATCAATGGTGTTTTCAGCCTGAACTTCCAATTCATGAACAATGATTTCAAAACGTGTACCCAACGCTATGGCGCCAAACAGGATGTAGGTATCACCCTGTAGGCCAAAAGCACTCAGCGGTACAGCTGGAGCAAGTTGCAATAGCATTTTGTTGAGATTCACAACTTCATTGGCTACCACCTCATCCACGCTAAACAGTGGGGTTATCGCCAGTAGTTGCGTCTCTGTAAGCGCTAGATGAATCGGGAATTCATCGTTGTTTGAACAGACAACCTCAAGTACACCATTGTCCATCAGCAAGGCATCAAAAGATGTGCCTTCGTCTGTTGTGTGATCGTTTAATCGAAATGCCAGCTCTTCAAGCGAAATGGTCATGCCATGCTCCTGTGTAAAGTGTTAACCGCCATATTATGGCAGCTGCCTAAAAAGATATGCCATATTATGGCACACGTCAAGTCTAGTTTTTTGTCTCCGCAAAAAAGACACCATCCTGCTTCGACCACGCTTCATGATGAAGCCGGTAAACAAGATGGCTCCCCAGGCGATTTATTTCAATGTTTTCAGTGCCTTCAAAATAGGATGGCGCAAAGATAAAAGCCGCCTCTAGTGCCGCCTTTGAGAGCCATGGGTTTTCCACGGGTAATTGATCTACCTGAGCAATACGTTTTGACGGCATCAGTCCATGAATTGTGCCGATGGTCCAGCCCCACTCACCAAAAGTGGGTACATTGGTGTGGTATTGTTCGGTTTGATAGCCTGCGGCCTCCATCGTTTTTCCTATTGAAACAAAGGCTTGTTTCGCATGGTAGGGTGATGTTGACTGTACGGCAATTGCTCCGTCACCTGAGAGTAGCTCTTTAAGTCGGGCATAAAAAAAGTCGGAATAGAGCTTATTCAAGTCGGGGTGGCTGGGATCTGGAAGATCAACAATGATGGCATCAAAATGATGCCCTTCCGTGACCAGTCGTTCCACTTCAACAAAGGCATCACCAACAATGATCGAGACCCTGGGGTCATTGAAAGCATTCTGATTAAGGTTCAACAGGGTCTGCGTAATATCGGCGGGCGCATCCGGATCATCCCCCTTGAAGAGGGCGATCATGGTCGCGTCCAGGTCGATGAGTGTCACTTGCTTGGGATTCCAGCGCAAAATATCCCGCACGGCCATGCCGTCACCTCCGCCAATCACCAGCACCTGGTCATGCCGTGCAGATGAGAGCAGTGCAGGATAGGTTAAATAGCTGTGATAGATATTCTCATCGCTGCTGGAAAACTGCAGTCGTCCGTTTATATAGAGGCTCAACAGACTCGGCAGCCCCTGTCCTACATGGCGACGGGTCAGTGTTATATGCTGATAGGGTGTCACTTTGCTATAGATGGGCGTGTCCTTGAATAAGGTGTAGTTCATCTGCAGGACCCAGCCACTGCCATTAATGGCCAGCACAAGCAGAATGATAGCAAGGCCAACATGCGCTAACCATAGCTTGGCAGGCCGGACGATTTTTGATTGATAACGCCAGAGAAAAATCAGCCCAATCAGCAGATTGGCTGCTGCAGTGCCCACCGCAGCGGCCATGATGGGGATATTGAGGCAGACCCCCACCCAGATTGCCGCCCCGATGCCTGCTCCAATATAGTCGGCACCATAAATCGTGCCTGTGTTGTGCGCTAAATGCCTGCCATGAATCTGCTCGCGTACCCGTGCGATCAACGGGATTTCCATTCCAATCATGGCCCCCAATATAAATCCTGCAACAAAGGGGGTGTAGAAGGCGAGGTTTTGTAACAGCGCGATAAAACCACCATCCGTGGTGACAGAGGGGTGCAGACCATAGATTTGCTGCAGCCACTCCGGCAGGGTGTAAGTGAAGGCAATCATCCCTGCCATCAACAGAATAGAGCAGGCGCCCAATAGACCGATAGCCGCCTCAAGCCAGGCGAAGCCTGTAAACGGACATTTAACCCAGCGCGCGAGGAAGGCGCCGATGCCCATGGCCACGATCATAATGCCGATCATGGCGTAGATGGTGCTTTCTACAGCGCCAAGTATACGACCCGCATAGTGGGCCAATAGATATTCATAGATCAGCCCGCATCCAGCCAAGACCAGCATGCCACCAATCAGTAGCAGATCATGGCCCAGCAACCGTCTGGATGATGAGGTTTCCGCAGTAGGCATCCTATTCCCAAGCAGGCTTCTAGCCAAGCAGAGAACTCACTATCAGCCCAACGGCAATAAAGAGCGTAGCCTCGATGCATGCAACGCCAATATTCTGCTGCACATCCACCTCTTCAACCACATCGATCTTAAGCAATACGGCATACCGGGCAAGTGCGGAAAGCGCGCTGATGGCAGCCGTAATCAGCAATGCAACTAACAGCCAGGTGAAGACTAGCGATACCAATGCGAGGGGTTGGTAGGCAACCAGGCCAGAGGCTGCCTTAACGCCTAATGCCGCACTCAACAGGTGCCCCATATAACGAATGGCCAAAGCGCTATTGCCACTCTCCAGCGCACTCTGCAGGGTTTCACCATTGTGTCGTTTTGCATATATCCGCCCACGCAACCGGGTGACGGCCAACAATACGACCTGTGCCAAAAAGAAGACCAGAATCACTACCAATACACCCTGCCATGATTCCGACTCCACCCAATGGGCTGCGGTATTGATGATCAAACCCAATGCGATCAGGTTAGCCGCCTGGACAATACCAGCTGCAATATTATGCTCATGCACTTGCTGCTTGAGCGAAAAATGGTGAAAGATCACCTGGTCATTGATGATCGTCCCCACCTTCAATAGCACAATGCCGATGACCGCATAGAGTGCAACATTCCAGGCTTCACTCAGTAACCCGGCAGAGGCCTCTCCACTGACTGCGCCCGCCAAAACCAACGCGAGTGCCAATGTCCCGCCAGCCACGGAGATGCCAAAGGCATAGTTGTCCCGTGTTGCCAGCTCAGCGGTTGTATCCACACCCGCCAGCAGGCCCTGAAGATAACGCAATGCACAGATAGCACCGATGGCGATGAGCAGGTCTACAAAGAGGATGCCAACCGCCCATAGTGAAAAATCATTATTCATTTTGCTTCTCCGGTACTCATTTATTTTCCGCCACTAAAGCTGCGGCGGGTGCGTGAATACGAACTACGAGCACTTGATTGATTGGAACGGTTCGTTTTTCCTGCGAATTTACTAGGTGTTTTAAAGCTGCCACGCCTACTCTTGCTGGAAAACCTGTTCGCTGATTTAACAGCACTTCGCTTGGCAGAGACTGATGCACCGGCTCTGGTTTTTGCATAGGGACTCTTGAATGACTTACCACTTTTTTGAAACTTCTGCTTTGTTTTTGCCGCCTGAGTCTGTTGACCCTTACGTTGTGATGGCGAGGTGTAGTAGTTGCGTCCATGGTCACTGTAGTAACTGTAACCACGATTGCCCGCCCAGCTTCCATAGTAGATCGGCGGGCGAAATAGATTGCTGAATAGGGAGTACATGCCATACCACTCCCAAAAGGAGCGCCCCTGGCTATTTTGCCGCCAGTTGCCATAATTTGGATTGCCAACCAACTGGCTGCCTGCCCCATAATCACCGCTTTGATTGGTTCGCAGAGTCGCCTCTTTACTCATCGCCTCCACACGTGCCAACTTACCATTGGACATGTCTGCCAACACATTGATGGGATCGCTGAGCATCATACCAAACAAGGTAGGATCGGTTGCCACCTGGATTGAACTAAACTCCTGTTGCAGCTGAAGCACCTCATTTTCACCACCCTTGATCGCTGGGGTAATGGCCTTGTTTGCGCTCTCGAGCCTTTTTTTAAGCCCTGCGATAATTGGGCCGCTTACTGTTGCATCTGTCGCTAATGCCTCAACAATCACCTTTAAATCCGGCGCTTCTCTCTTTACAACATCAGCATAGGCATTCAGCAACTTAACATTTCGAATGGATTGGCCTTTGACCTGCCCAATTAACCGACTGACATCGGCAGTTGCTGAACTCGACTCCAACTGGAGCGATTTTTGCCACAGCTCTTCATCAGAAGTACATCCACTTAGCCCCAGTTGGACAAGCAAGAGGATGCAAATCATCGAGATAGTTCTCACGTAGATCATCATGAATTTTGTATCTTTCCCTCACCCATACTGAACGAATCAGACTGGGAGTTAGAACTTGAGAGGTGCTCAGTCACATACCCGGTACTAAAAGGTAAACCGCGTTCGATACTTCTTACCGAGGTCACTGCATCCGGGCAGGCGGTAGTGATTATTTCAGCGGCCTGCATCGGTCTGCAACCGCCGCACATAAAAACATCAAAGGCCGCATAATCATGCTCAGGCCAGGTATGCACTGTGATGTGTGATTCAGCTAAAAGTACCACCCCGGTTATGCCCCTGCCCTCCCCAAAGGGGTGAAAGTGAGTCTGCAGTACAGAAGCACCACCTGCCTCTGCAGCTGTCACAAGCAATCGCTCCAACGCCTGCTCACCAAGATGGGCATGCTGGCCCAGGCATTCAATAATCAGATGGTGGCCAAAACTCAACACTTATCGCACTCCAGTGCAAACTTCATAACATGGTATTAGGTTAGTAACTTCTCAATAAGTTCGTGCTGCACCTCGTTCCTGAACACACTGTAAATTTGTTCCTGTACGCCCGTCAGCAGCACCCCTCATGGTGTAAACTTTGCCGCAAAAACTGATCGACCCTTTTAGTAGCCTGGGTTGAGTGGAGCGAAACCCGGGGCAAGTGCAGCAATCTTCCTGGGTTTTGCAAGCTCAACCCAGGCTACAGGCAGCTTTATTCAACATCAG
>JBEVXT010000801.1:14999-17491 GCA_040505955.1 Sedimenticola sp.
AGACGTCGAAGGTGGCACGATCCATCAACAGCGGCGTCAGGGTCGGTTGGTGTGAGCGGGCAAGGGCGAGCATGGTCAAACCCCAGGTATCTATATCCCCCCAGTAGGCGATACGTTTATCTGCAAGCCAGTGGCCCTGCATCCAGCTCAGGTTGAGGCCTCCACCCAGTATGGCGACCGTATCGGCCAACGGTGGAAGCTGGTAGAGCGAGCGCTCATTCTCCACAATCAGCAGCCGTTCAGCGGACAGGGGCGTCCGGGCCAGGTCGCTGCTTCTCACCCGCTGCTGGGGGAATGTGAGCAAGCCGGGGGCCAGAGGGACCACCAGCAGCCAATGTTCACTCTCATCCAGTGCCCCAAGAAAGTGCTCCAGCCCCTGCTCCAGTGGCACTGTGCCGAAGCGCAATTCCAGCAGTTTAACCAGCAGGGTACGGTTGCGTTCAAAGAACTTGCTGTCACAACCGGCCACCGAGAGCGCACGTAAGGGTCGGCCATCGGCACATCCCGGAGAGAGTGCCAGTGCCACCTCACACGCCTTGCTGCTCTCCTCTACACCACGGCTGAGAATCTGCTGCCTCTGGCGGATAACCAGGGGCCAAAACAGCGGGTCAATTGTGGCGACCAGGCGCGCCACTATCTGATACTCCCGCCGGATGGCTTCATCTGCCACCGCCTCTACCCACTCCCCGGCGGTGTGGAGCCTCCAGCTCATGGGCAGTTCGACCGCAGCGGCGGTACTGCGATAGCTGACTGGCCGCCACTCCACCTCCCCCACCACCACCCTGCGCCACTGCTGTATGTGGCTTCTTACGGCGGCAATATCCCCGGTCAATAGTGCCGCCGACGGTTTACCGATGGCGAGTTCCAGCGGCCACGCCCGGGGGTCGAGCAGCAGCCGCTCGCGCTCTTCGCCGCGATGCCACAATCGCTTTAGTCGCTGACGCAGTGTATCGGGACTCTTCACTCCCTCTCCAACCGTTTGCGCGCATGCCGGTCCAACTCTTCCCAGCTAAGAGAGGTGGTGGTGGCAAAGGGTCCACGGCGATGCACCAGCACCGCCGAGCGGGTGTGGCAACGCAGCAGTCGCATCTCCTTGTTGGGGGTGATGAAGAGCGGATGAAGTCCGAACTGACGCAGCGCCTCGATGATACGGGCCGCCACCACCTGGGAGCTTTTGGAGAAGGCCTCATCGAGCACTACGGTACCAAACAGCGGCCTGCCGACACCCTCTGGACAGAGCGCATAACTTAACGAAGCGGTAAGAATGTAGCTGGCAATAATCTCCTTCTCTCCACCGCTGCCACCCTGGGAGCCGGTGCGTACCTCCACCACCCGTTCACCCTCGCGCTCAATCACCGAGACGGTAAACTGGAGGCGATAGCGTGGATCGAGCAGCGCTCTGGCACCCACCGTTTTTTTGCGCTCCACCGCATCACGCAGCTGTCTCACCAACTCCACCAGCGCACGGAAGTGGGACTCCCCCTGATCCTCTTTCAGTGAGGCGCTACGCAGTTCACGTTGGGCGCGTTGGATGGAGGTGAGGGTCTCATGAATCACCCGTCGCGGCTGTAGATGCAGATAGCGTCCCGACTGGAAGTCAACCTTGACCATGGTTAGGTTGAGTTCCTCAATCCGCTCCTCGATGATCGATACCTGGTTGTCAATATTGGCAAGCAGTTGGGTCACCCCCTCGTCAGAGGATTTATTCAGATAGTCGAGAAAACGCTCCACTTTTTCCGGCAGCGCCTCACGGGTCAGCTGCTCCAACTGCTGAAGGTAGTTGGGGATATCCTGAATCTCCGTCCCCGCCTCCGCCAGGGCGCCGGTATCTTTCTGCTTGGCCTGCCCCATCAACCTGACCAAGCGCTTCTCCGAGGTGGAGAGGGCGCTTGTGGCGCCACTTGACTGCTGCTGCAAGAGGACGGCTGCCTGTCGTTCCCGCTCTTCAAGCTGTTCGATCTCCTTCATCTGCAGCACCTTGAAACGCTGATCGCCCAACGCCTGCTGCTTGGTCGAAAGCCCGCTCCCCATGCGGCGGAAAAAATCTTTGATCCGGTGCTCTGCACGCTTGACCCCCGCCTCCAGCAGCCCCCTCTTTACCTCACTCTCCTGTAGCTCCCGGCGGCACGCTGCCAACACTGCTTTCGACTCATCCCAGCGCTCCTTGGCACGACCGGCATCGGAGTCGGGATCCTGTAGCTGCTCCAGCTGTTGACGAAGCGCCGTCAAGCGGGACTCGACAGCGGCCGTGTCGATGCTGTTGAACTCAAGCCCATCGAGCATCGACAGCAGTTGCAGCTGCTGTTCATGGGCCTGGTGCTCTGCCTTGGCCCGCGCAAACTCTCCGCCCTTCTGCTCCACCTCCTGTTTTATCTGCTCCAGCTCCAGCTCCAACTCACGCAGACGGTCAAGGTTGTCGAAACCGGTCATCCAGCCCTCATTGAGTCGCCGCTGATCCTGCTTGTCAAACCGTCCGTGCCCGCCGGACATCA
>JBEVXT010000801.1:17591-21937 GCA_040505955.1 Sedimenticola sp.
TTGCTGCCCTTGTGGGCTTTTGCCTCTTGTAGCGCCTTCCCCAGTGACGCTTCAGATTCCCGCGCGGTGTAGAGCGAGCCGCTCCACTGGTCACGGCGCTGCTCAAGCCCGGCAAGCGCCCCCGCCATCTCCTTGCGAAGCGTCGCCCCCCGCTGACGATTCTCCTCCAGGGCGTCCGCCGATAGGGTGGGGTCAAATTCGAATCGCTTTACCAGCTGCAGATAGTCGTTGGCATCCCGTCTGCAACTGCGCAAAAGCGGCTCCTGTTGACAAATCTGCTCCTCCAGCTGCTCGATGCTGCCGCCACCCTGTTCAATATAGAGCCGGTGCAGGGTCTCCGTGTTCTGTTCCACGCTCTGTCGTTTTTTGTCGAGCCCATCGCTCACCGCTTGACAGCTTTTCAGTGCTTCGGTGGTGACCGCCAGTTGCTGTTTCCACAACCCGTGTCCGTGGGCGGCAAACCAGACCGGCAGTATCCTCTCCAGTCGCATAAGCGACTCAACCGCCTCGCTCTTCTGTTGCCGTGTACGCTCCTCCTCTTCAATCGGCAGCAGTGACTGCTGCTGAGCACGGGCGATCTCCAGTTCGGCGTGTATCCCCTTGAGTACATCAAAACCGGCCACCACATCCGCCGCCCGTTTGAAGGCCGACCGATCCTCCAGCACCAGCTCGCGAAACAGCTCATCGATACTGTTGAGCTGTTTCAGACCGGCGGCGCGATTGAGCAGGGCAAAGGCGTTCTCCCCCACTTCAAAGAAGCGCCTCAGCTGGGCCAGATAGGCGCGCTTGCTGTCATGGAGATGGGTGCCGCTCTGCTCCCGGCCGTACTGCTTCACCGCTCTGGCACCCCCCTCGCGATGGATCTCCAGCCAGTCGCCGATACCCAGATCGCCATCACGACTGAAGATCCACAGCCGTTTCAGATCACTCATGGAGGAGCTGCTGCCATTGAGCCAGAAGAGCGCGATGAGCGAGACCTGCCGCTCACCGTCGCCAAAGCGGGCGCCCACCGCCGTCACCGTGGCGCCGCTTCTGGCGATATGGGAGTTGTCGCCGCTCTGGTTGCCCTCCCCTGAAATGCCGCGAATATAGGAGATCAGGTCACGATCACTCTCATGTCCACCGGTGGAGGCGAGATTGTAGAGGGGGCGTTCGGCAATCAGCGTCATTAAGGCGTCCACCAGGGTGGTCTTGCCGCTGCCGGTCTGACCGATCACTGCGGTACCCTGGGGATCTATATCCACCCGGTGAATACCCTTGAAGGGACCCCAGTTATAGATCTCAAGCTGTTCGATAATATAGGGAGTGCGGGAGAGCAACTCCTCAAACTGCACCCCTTCGGTACCCTGTACTGATCGGCTCACTTCAGCACCTCCCGTTGCATCAACCCCTGTTTTCGGAAAGCTTCAAGCAGATTCTGAAGATTCTCCGGGTTGGCGATATGGACAATCAGCGGGCGAATAGTGAGCTGGTCACTTTTATCTATCTCCGAAACAAGACCGTGGCCACGCAGCTGCTCAAGCAGCTGCCGCAGTCGCTTCTCATCACGGCTGTCACTACCGCTCTCACCGAGAAACTGGTTCAACTCCGGCATCAACTCATCGAGATTTACCTGCGCTGCAGACGCACCGATACCCGCCTCCATCTCATGGGCTACATAGAGGCGCCGCAGAATCGCTGTCAGCAGCGACTGCTCCAGATTGAGCCGCTGCCTGCGTACCAGTGGATGACTCCACTCATCGCGCTCACTATTGGCATAGTCATCGGTAATAGCGAGGTAAGCGACCCCGCGGATGTCATCGACCTTGAGCACCATATCCAGCGGTTCCAGGGCGGCGTTTAGCGCCTCTGTGGCGGTGAGCGCGGTTCGGTAGAGATTGGGCTTTCGCGCCGCCTCCAGCACACCGTATCTCATCAGCTCCTGCAGCGCCGCTTTTACCGCCAGGGGGGTTCCCTCACACTCAGCGGCGGGGGTTACCATAGACCCCTCATCATCTTCGCCAGAGTTCAGATCTTCAGGTTGTTCGCTCATTACAGCTCCAGGTCAATAGCGTTCAGTGCGCTGCTGCTCAGCTCCACCCGCGGCAGGGAGAAGCGCAAATGTACGCCGTCACTGCTCTCCAGCTCCAGATGTTCCCGGTCGGCGGCAATAGGGAGGTCTGCTTCCAGCGCCATGGTAAGCCACAGTGCCAGGGATTCAAGATCATGGGTGGGGGGAAGCCTCCCGGCAATCTCACCAATGGTCATGGCACGCCCCTCAGCCGTCAGCAGCGCCACCGTCTCTTTTACCAGCGCCGCTCTATCCAGGGCATCAAAGGAGGACCAGAACGTCTCATCCATCTCATCCAGGCTGGTGGTCTGTTCGACCAGGTCGAGCATCGGTTCAAGCCCCTCTTCGAGATCCTTGAAGCGCAGTCGCTCAAGTACTGGAAGGGTGCTATTGGCAACGCCCACCGGGGGTAGTGGTGAAGGGGCTCTCCGCACCGCCCGGCTGCTCCAGTCGATCTCCGCCGCCTGGGCAAAGAGGTCGTTCAGCAGACGGCCCACCCGATGGTGCTCAGAGGCGAGCCCGGTTGTCAGGAAGCCTTTGACATCCCGCTCGCTACGTTCCCGGGCGCGAATCACCGTCTCGGTCTCGCTCACCAGGCGCATAATCAGCCAGCGCAGCTCGCTCTGCTGCTCCCTGGCAAGGGCCTTTTGAACAACCCGCCGACCCATCAGTGAACGGATGCTCCGCTTCATACTCTCCAGCTCGACACTGTGGGCCAGCTGCCGCTGAAAAGCATCGAACACCTTTCCCTCATCGGTCTGTAGCAGCAGCGCATGGCTCTCCAGCAGGCTATCAACGATATCCCCCCGGTGGTGATCTTCTCCGATAATCGACTGACGCAGGCGCTGATCCGCCTCCCGGTAGGAGTCCTCCACCCGGCGAAAATCGTTACGCAGACCCATGGCGAGGTTGTAGACCTCACGGATCGCCTCGACCGCCATGGCATCCGGCAGCACCCTCACCTCACCCTTTTGCACCTGCGCCAGCTCCGCCTGAAGATCGGCGATCTTGCGCTCTATCTCCGCTTCGCGGCTCTTGGGGTCTGGGTTAAGGCTCGATTCGAGACTCTCGATCTCCCGCTGGACGATGGAGAGGCGCGAGGCGGTGGAGGTCATAATGCGGTTATCCAGGCTCTCGACAAACCGAAAGGCCGACTCCAGGGCATCGGTTGCCAACAGCCGCCCTTCACGCTCCACCACCAGACGGCGCCGGATCCACTGACGGATCTCCCGCCGTGCCGCCAGCAGGTAGTCGCCCTCTACCTCAATCTCCCCCGCCTCATGGGCGAGTTGTAGCGCTTCACTCAACACCTGGAGCGCCGCATCAATGTCGATACCGTCGAGCTTTTCATTAAAAAGCAGCCGCAACGAGCTGATCACCAACGGCCCGGTATGGGCGTTGAGCAGCTGCCATGCAGGGTGGTGCCTTTTCAGATTCAGGAGAAATCCTGCACCCGATTTAGTATTTTCAATCACCTGTAAATTGTACCGATCAGCCTCTATTCACTGGCCAAAAAGATACCAGATAAGGAGCGTGGATGTTGGTAAACTGACACTCATGAATTAAACAACCCACAAACCAGCAGCCGGCCATAATCATGCCAAAGAGAAAACAGAGAAGAAAAAATAGCGAAACAGCCAAACGCTCTCCCGGCTGGATCACCACAGACGATGAAGAGATTCTACGGCGTCGGGAGCGTGCCGCCAGCGAAGAGTTGCAGGTCGATCCTCTCGATGCGGATAATGCTTTCTATGGCAGCCACCGGGTAGACTCCAACAGCGGGCAGAGCTACCGGGTTGAGATCCGTTCACTGGACAGCCCGGTCAACAGCTGTAACTGCCCCGACCACCAGGTCAACGGCCTGGGCACCTGCAAGCATATCGAGGCGGTTCTTCACCGCCTTCAGCACCGGCGCAAACGCGCCTTTAAGGCCGCGACAACCGAAGGCAGCCCCTACTTTGAGATCTTTCTCGACCGACGCGATAATAGTGTTTGGCTTCTCCCGCCGCTGAAAGGAGCACCCCGCTCAAAAGCGCATGACCTGCTCTCCCCCTTTTTCTCCTCGGACAATAGGCTTGAGGGCGAACCCCTGGATGCTCTGCCAGCGCTGCAACGGGCGGTAGAGAACGTCCATGGTACCGTCCGTAGCAGGATCAGGATTTCACAGCACCTCCTCCCCTGGCTTGAAGCGCTGGACAGACGCGAACAGCAGATTCGCGGCAGACGACACTTCGAGACCGAAGCGGCAGCGGGCAATATGAGCCTCGACCTGGTCAAGCATAGCCTCTACACCTAT
>JBEVXT010000802.1:0-2607 GCA_040505955.1 Sedimenticola sp.
AATGGCTGGCGAGGTTATATGGTGGGGATCTGTAATCCAGGTGGGTCCGTTTTAGTGAGCGAGGATGGGTCAATTTTAGCGAGCGTCAAGGCCAATGGACGTATAAGCGCTACTGACGAACTGTTTCCGTGCGCATCCACCATAAACAACGGCAGTGAGTCATCTCCACCAAAGGCGTTACGTGTCATCGCATATCTAGGTGGTCGCCCCCCCCGTAACTTTATAACACCACTACCCATACCTCTTAATTGGCGAGATACAGCGGTCTGGCTCAGGCCCGTTGCAGCTTGCATCTCTTTTGATGTTGCTGGCCCACGCTCTAGGTACTCTCTGATGGATATAGGCATTTAATAGTTTCTCCATAAACAAATGATTAGATTGTCGGCTAGATTGGTGGCTAGATATGAAAGGCTATGCTAACACCTATTTATTTTACATATTAACATGTTAAGATATAGACCAATAAACTACTGACTAGTCATATGACTAGTTAAGTCAATAATTGTTCATATCTATGATCAGTATAGGAATTACTATACTGTTCCTTGCAAGGAAGCAGATTCAGGCTGGGCACAGGGGGCAGCCTGAATGCCGCAGGTAGCCACTATGTTCAACCGATATCTCCATGCTGCAGTGATTCAACCTGGAATGCCCAGGTCATCTCGGCGACGACATCCGGGGAGGCAGTCACCGGGAAGTTTTTGCCATTGAGATGATGGGTGTCCCTCCCCCGCTATGGGTATTTTGGCAGAGTGCAACACGCCGCTAAAGGGTAAATCCCACAGCAAGGCAGAAAAACCGCCTACCAACAATGATGCTGCCACACTCTATCTAATTCATATCAAATCAACCGACGCAGCAAACCCTAATCCCATCACACTCAACGGAAAAGACATCACAGTGCTTTGTGAAGGCCCTGACACCAGAACAGATTGCGCGCCTCAGGTTGCTCCAACACCAGCTGAAGCCCTGTATTTGTTACAACAGCATGGTTATTCAGAAGCGGAATTTGACTGGCAAACAATCCTTTGGTAATTCAGAGACCGGGAAATCTATCGTAATCCAAAAGAAAACAAGCTCCCCTTGCCTTGTGACATGACAACAAAACAGCTCCACTGGCTGCGCAGGCATGGCGTCATATAGACTCGTTGCAGACACACTTTCTCAAGATAAACATCACACCGACTGTATCCTACAAGGCCATCAGGCAATCTCTGTGGCTGCTCCGGGAACATAGATCTTGAAACAATAGTTGTCCAAGCATAGATAGCAAGGATTTGCTATGAACCTACTATTTCTTCTTTACGCAGAATTTGGGTAGTCCAATATTCCTGCTTTCTTGGTTGGAAAGAGATACTTCAGCCTAAGCGAGGCACAATCTAAGCGTAAGGCCACTGCACAGGATTTTCCATTTTCTGTTTTTTGTGGAGGGAGCCAAAAAAGTGAATGGATAGTATCCATTAATTAGCTAAATGGCTCAATTCCAGGGAAGAGCTGGTCAGAAAAGAATGGGAAGCCATGCAGGAGGCAAGAAAGCCGTTTGATTAATTACAAATTGCAAACAGAAAGCAAGCATGGAGGCATCACACAACAACAATATATAGGAAATCCACACATGAAAATAAGTGAAGCTTCAGACCGATTCATCATCCACTGCAAACACACCAAAAAACTCTCCGAGCATACACTGCGAGCCTACCAAATCGACATCGACTGCTTTCTTGCATTTTCTGACCGAGAACGCGGCATTAATGAGTGCGACCGCTTACTTTTACGTGACTACTTACACCATCTATATGAGAACTGCAACCTGAAAAATTCTAGTGCTAAACGTCGCTTTGCTTGCCTCAAAGCAATGTTTCGATGGCTTGAAAGTGAAGAAGATATTAACGAATCTCCTTTCAGGAAATTAAATCTTCCTATACGCCTGCCTGCTCGTCTACCACGCGGATTGAATAAAAGAGAAATACGTAAGTTACTCACCGAACCATTGAAGCAACTCGGAGAGACCCATCGAAACAACCTAACCACAAATCGGTGCATACAGATTGCCGAACAGCCAAAACAATTCCGCCACTTCATCTCATTAATTACTCTTGATCTTCTCTTTGCTACCGGAATAAGAGTAGCTGAGCTCGTCTCAATAAGGATTGAGGATATTGACCTTAGCGAAGGAACAATAAGAATTCATGGAAAAGGAGATCGAGAGCGCCTTGTATTTTTACCTGGTCACTCACTCTGCAAGTTACTTGGAATCTATATACAAGTTCGTCAGAAAATAGCCATCAATAACGATTATTTGATAATTACAAGCCGTGGAAGCAAAGCAAATACACAGTACGCTAGATTGCTTGTGCGTGATGCGGGAGAATCTGCACGATTGACGCGTCGAATAACACCTCACATGCTGCGCCACTCGACTGCCACACACCTACTAAACAGCGGCATCGATATCCGCTTCGTGCAGCGACTACTTGGTCATCAAAGCATTACAACCACTCAGATTTACACTCAAGTTAGCGACACAATGCTGAAGCAGGTACTTATCAAAAAGCACCCAATGGATAATATTTTGGGAGGATAAAGTAGTGATAATTAGGAATTATC
>JBEVXT010000803.1:0-3540 GCA_040505955.1 Sedimenticola sp.
TACAACGGTTGGGTGCCAAGCCCAAAAGAGGTACAAACAACTCGCGGTTACTCCGCCTGACAATCAAAGACAGGAACACGAGAGGTAGCATCCTAAAAAACGCACATAGATTGAAGAATGCTAGTGTTGAAACTCACAAGAGACTTGGTATTGGCAGAGACATGACCAAAAATCAAAGAGAACAGAACCGCGCCCTCAGAAATGATTTGGAGAAAAGAAGGATCGAGTTCCCTGAAAAGCGATGGGTTATAAGAAGGGAAAAGGTGATAGAACTTCCGAGTGAACGAGGGGGGATTCCTCCCCCAGGAGCTTCACACCCGTAGCAGAGACACAGAGCGCAGTATACATGTAAATACGTTAAGAGTTAACCATGTTATTTGTTCAAAGTTGAAAAATTCTAGTTCAGACATTTATATTTCTGAGTTACACAACACACGTTCCGATGTTGTTTCAAGTTCTCCGATAGTTGAAGATGTTGTAGTGGAAGAAGAGCATTCTGACACGGTGGATGAAAGTACTTATTCTATAGACAGGGATGCAACACAGCACAACTTAAAAGTTTTATTCTCAAATGTTGACACTCTATCTAATAAATGTTCAGAGTTAGAGACATACCTAACAGTGGAGAATCCACATATTATTGGTCTTTGCGAAATTTTCCCAAAGAATTCTGAAGACAAAGAGTGCATAGCTGATATAGAGTTGCCAAACTACGATAAATTTATCCCCGATAGACAGGGTGCAAGAGGCGTCGTTATTTTTACTCATCAATCCATGAAAGCATCTAAAGTGAACATTACAAGTGAGAATAGTGGTTTTTCGGAATCTATATGGTGTGACATTGCTTTAGCACAAAATGACAAACTATTGTTAGGGTTGATGTATAGAAGCCCCTCATCGACGGATGAAAATAACCGAGAGCTAATAAATCTTATAAACAATTCCGTGTCACTGAACTATAGTCATATGTTAGTGATGGGTGATTTTAATTATCGTTGTATTAACTGGAGCTCACTAGAAGTAAACGCAAATGAAAATCATCCTGCAGCACAGTTCCTCCAGTGTACACTTGACAATTTCCTGCACCAACATGTAACGGAACCTACACGTTTTCGTGATGGCCAAATACCCAGTTGCTTGGATCTAGTTCTTACGAACGAAGAAAATATGGTGGATAAAGATAGTTTAATCATTGACTCGCCCCTGGGTAAGAGTGATCATGCTGTAATAAAATTTAATTATATGTGCTATCTGAATAATGAGGATGATGAGGCTGAAAGATTCCAGTACTATAGAGGTGATTACGAAGGACTCACAACAAGTTTAAAGGAAGAAAACTGGACAGACCTTTTTGAGGGAAATGATGTTGAACATATGTGGAGTACTTTTAAAACAAAGTTGACAGACGGAATAGATCAATATGTCCCTAAGCGGAAACCAAACAAGAAATTCTTTCAACCTCCTTTATGGATGGATAAAGACGCCAAAAAAGCTGTACTTACAAAACGAAAGAAGTGGAAGTGCTACAAGTATTCGCGATCACGCGTCGCACATGCAGACTACGCGGCAAGTAGGAATTTGTGTACAAAAACTATTCGTAGCTCAAAGATATCGTATGAGAGGAAAGTGGCATTGGAGTCAAAAACTAACAGTAAATCCTTCTGGAAATATGTGAACTCTAAACTTAAGACTAGAAGTGGAATAGGTAACCTGAAAAAGGCGGACTCTACTATTACCAATACTGATCAGGAGAAAGTGGATGTTCTAAATGACTTTTTTAGCAGCGTTTTTACTCGTACTGACGATCTGAATGAACCATATAATGTCCAGGATATGAATAGTAATCTAACAAACATTGAAATCACTCCAGAAGATGTATTGAAGAAACTGAAGGCGCTAAAAACCGATAAATCGCCTGGTTACGACGGGTTACACCCCAAGGTCCTACATGAAATTAGGGAAGCTATATGTCAACCTTTATGTGATATTTTCAACAAGACTATACTAGACGGTGAAGTACCATTGGACTGGAAAAAAGCTGTAGTTACACCAATTTTCAAGAAAGGTGATAGACAATTACCAGGGAATTATAGACCAGTGAGCCTAACTTCTATCCTCTGCAAAGTATGTGAAGCATTGATTAGAGACAAATTAATGTCCCACCTGAATGTAAACAACCTTCTTTCAGATGATCAGTACGGTTTTAGACCCGGTAGATCGTGCACAACCCAGTTACTTGAGGTTCTTGAACAGTGGTCAGCTCTTATGGACAGTTCTCTTCCTGTAGACGTAATATACCTGGACTTTAGTAAGGCCTTTGATTCAGTGCCGCACGAAAGACTACTATATAAGCTATATAACCTCGGCATTCAAGGCAAAGTGCTAGATTGGATTCATAGTTTTCTATCTGGAAGAACTCAATGTGTGAGACATAGAAACGCTTACTCTTCATGGTCAAATGTGGACAGCGGTGTCCCCCAGGGAAGTGTCCTCGGTCCGGTATTATTTCTATGTTTTATAAATGACCTACCTGAAACAGTGTCTGGACTTATTAAAATCTTTGCAGACGACAGCAAAATATTCTCTAATGTACTGAATGAAGAATTATGTAGCAAATTACAAGATGACCTTGATAAGTTATGTGACTGGTCCAACAAATGGAAACTGCGGTTCAACGCGACGAAGTGTAAAGTTCTACACATGGGTCATAACAATGAAAACCACCGTTACATTATGCTGGATAAAGATAACAATTATGTTGCACTAACTTCAGTAGATGAAGAAAAGGACCTCGGCGTCACATTTGAACAAAATCTCAAATTTGAAAGACATATTACCAACTGTGTGAACAAGGCGCAGAGAACAGTGGGTTTAATTAGAAGATCCTTTGATTACATGGATAGTGACATGTTTCTTGTACTTTATAAGTCATTGGTGCGTCCCATTTTGGAATACTCGACTTGTGTTTGGTCACCATACCTAATGAAAGATATTCGTCGACTCGAAAGAATTCAACGGAGAGCCACGAAACTCGTCCACAACATCAGTCATCTTGAATACACCGATAGATTGAAAAAGCTTGGCATACCTACACTAGAATATCGCAGAAAACGTAGCGACCTAATCCAAGTCTTCAAAGCGATACACGGTCTGGACGACATGAAATGGCAGGATATGTTTACATTATCAACAAACAAGACAAGAGGACACTCCTTGAAAATATACAAAAAGCAATGTCGTACAACCCAGAGATTGAACACCTTCACCATAAGAGTAGTAGACTCCTGGAACAACTTATCTGAAGGAACAGTTACCGCTGAGAATCTAAACAAATTCAAGTCGCTCCTGAATGAAGATAACTGGAACGATAACAAGTTTTCTCCATGTTAACGATACTTACCAAAAGTGACTATATATATATATAAACAATATATTGATACAATTACTCTACTCGTCGAAGGCGCAGACCCACAAATACATTAAAATAGTTTAAGTATTAGTGTTGTCAAGAAGAAACGTATAACCTAATAGAGGGACCTA
>JBEVXT010000804.1:0-5824 GCA_040505955.1 Sedimenticola sp.
TGATTTCAGAGTCTGAGAGTTGCGGTATCGAAGGCGCACGCATCAGTCCGGGAAGATGGCTGCGCACCGGCCTGCCGGTGACCCTGATCAGTCTGCTGCTGGCGAGTGGCGGATTTGCCCTGTTTTTTGATTTTTTCCTGTGAGTCTCTGTCGGTGGTTTGTTTGTGTAAGTGATGGGTGTCCTGGATTTTCGTTGCGACGAGTGCGGTGAAGATTTTCTGATCGCCTATTCGTGCAAAGGGCGGGGCGTATGCCCCTCCTGTAACACCAAGCGCATGGCCGAAACCGCCACCCACCTGGTCGATCATCTCTTCCCGCAAGTGCCGGTAAGACAGAGGGTGCTTACCCTGCCGAAGCGGCATATCGGCGAGCCGGATAGTGCGCCGGAGATCTCCCCTGCCCGTGGCCCACCTGATTTTTGCCTGGAGCTGGATCAGAGTCAGGCATGGTCTGATGATGAAGTCGATCCTGCACCGGAATTCGAGTATGACCAGACGGTGGGCTGGTAGCTCGCCCGCCGTGCAAAAAATGCAGGTACTTTTGACCTGTGTTGGGGGGCGCTTGCGCCTCAGATTCAGTTTGACGTAATATTTGGGTAGATTTCCACTGTTATACCGGCAAAGGCAGGGAAAGAAGTAATTCGTGCTCACCAAAATCCATGTTGTGGTGACACGATACGTTGCTGGGTGGTGTGAAATAGGTTGATTTTATGGGTTGAAATTCCTATCCTTCGTCGCCGTGGCCGAAAAGATCCCCACCAAGGTGCTGGAAGAAGATCCCAAGCTTCTCATGTGGTACGACCAGGCGGTAACACGGATGGGAGGGGAATAGCGATGCTTAAGAACCTACGAATACAACACTTCAAGGGCTGGAAAGATACCGGCGAGATTCGTATGGCGCCCATTACTCTATTCTTCGGCGCGAACAGCTCAGGCAAATCCAGCATTGGCCAGTTCCTGATGATGCTGAAGCAGACGGTTGAATCGCCGGACAGGAAAGCGGTTTTTTATCCCGGTGGAAAGAACTCCGCTGTTCAGCTTGGCTCCTATCAGGAGATGGTTTTTCACCGGAATCCTGAAAGCAGGATTTCTTTCGCTTACCGGTGGTCGTTATCGGAAAGCCTGAAGTTTAAAGATCCCCTGTCAACCCAGATGTTTTCCGGCGACAACCTATCTTTTGATGCCGAGGTCGGTTTGGGAGACAAGGAACAGCATACCCTGGTTCTAGACCACCTGAAATATGAATTGATGGAGGGAGATGGAACCAATCTGTCCATTGGCATGAAGCGTAAATCTGATACCAAGTCCCAGTACAAAGTCGATGCGACCAATTATAAGTTGAAACGCAAGCAGGGGCGAGGCTGGTCTCCCGGCGCGCCGGTCCGGTTTTATGGATTCCCTGATGAAGTGGTTGCCTACCACCAGAACGCGGATTTCGTTCAGGAGCTGAACCTGCGGCATGAGATGTTATTCAGATCGCTTTGTTATCTTGGACCATTACGCACCAAGGTAGAACGCTTGTATTCCTGGACCGGCATCGAGCCTGAAAGTGTCGGTTACACGGGAGAAAATACCGTCGCAGCGATTCTTGCGGCGCGAAGCCGAAAAATCAGTCTGGGCTACAGACGGCCAGCCAAACCTTTTGGAGAAATCATTGCCATCAAGCTGAAGGAGATGAGCCTGATCGAAGAATTCAGGGTCAACCCCATATCCGAACAGCGGCAGGAATACGAGGTCAAAGTACGCACTAAAGGGTCAAAGGACTGGGTGGATCTCCCGGATGTTGGGTTTGGCATCTCGCAGGTGCTGCCGGTCTTGGTGCAGTGCTTTTATGCGCCTGTCGGGTCGATCATTCTCATGGAACAACCGGAGATTCACCTGCACCCAAGCGCGCAGTCGGCGTTGGCCGATGTAATGATTGATGTGATCAATTCCAGAGAAAATGGGGCTGATAGAAATATTCAGTTGGTCATTGAAACCCATTCGGAACATTTCCTGCGGCGCTTACAGCGCCGTATTGCCGAAGATTCTGTTCCACAGGAAAAAGTGTCGGCCTATTTCGCCAATATCACCAAGACGCCCGCTACGCTCGAACCCCTTCAAATCGATATCTTCGGCAATATTCAGAACTGGCCGCCGAACTTCTTCGGCGATGAGATGGGCGACATCACAGAACAGGCCAAGGCCGCCATGAAGAAGCGGATGCAGAAAACCGAAAAATCGGAGGAATCCGAATGAGCCTGCCGAATAAATGTCTGGTGGATACCAATGTGCCCAAGACAGCCAATCTGGCCACCCAACCAGATCTGGGCTCTGATGTATCCAATGATTGTATCCTGGCATGCATCGAGGCGGTTGAGCATGTTATCAAAAAGCGTGGCCTGATCATGGACGCGGGAGACGAAATCTTCGATGAATACCGGCAGCAGCTTTCTATGAAGGGACAACCCGGAATTGGCGATGCTTTCATGAAATGGGTGAACGATCACCGTCATAATCCAAATTATTGCGATAGAGTGACCATCACGAAAACCGGCGATTCATACGATGAGTTTCCAGACCACGACGGACTGGGAAATTTTGACAAATCTGATCGTAAATTTGTTGCTGTTGCAAATGCACATCAGGGTAAGCCACCAATTTTGCAGGCAACCGACAACAAATGGTGGGGATGGAAGGACTCCTTGATAGAAGTGGGAATTACCGTTCACTTCCTTTGTTCTGAATATACGAAGATCAAGTATGCGAAGTTCGCTGAATAGGGCGAAACGTGAAAGACGATTTCTTCAAATTTCCCTCCACGCCACATCTGACAACGCTGGCTGGCGTTGACATCCGGGGCGACAAGGTGCTGTCGGAATCGGAGCGTGATGAATTCCTACGGCATGGCCTTGTTGTTGAGGAAAAGGTAGATGGCGCGAATCTGGGGATCTCTTTTGATTCGGAAGGAAATATTCGAGCACAGAACAGGGGCGCATACCTGTATCTACCTGGATCAGGTCAGTGGAAAAAACTTGGCGACTGGTTGGCACCACGGACCGATACGCTGTTTGAGCATCTTTCCGACCATTTCATACTCTTTGGGGAATGGTGCTATGCCCAGCACTCGGTTTTTTATGACCGGTTGCCGGACTGGTTCCTAGGCTTCGATGTTTATGACAAACGATTTGGTCGGTTTCTTTCTTCGGAGCGCCGGGATGCTCTCTTTAAGGAAGTGTGTATTACTCAAGTTCCTGTTCTGGCACGCGGGCACTTCGCATACCCGGAAATCCAAAAGCTCCTATCTACATCAAAACTTAGCGATCAGCCTGCGGAAGGCCTCTATCTCCGATTTGACCAAGATGAGTGGCTGGGGCAACGGGCCAAACTGGTTCGTCCGGCGTTTATCCAGGCTGTGGAGCAGCACTGGTCACGCTCCGCCATCAGGCCAAACCGGTTGAGATTGGAGGCTCAAGAATGAAATCTTCCAGCGTTGGTCAGGAGTGGCAATATAGCACCGTTCATAAAAGCACCTGCAAGGTTATCGAAGAGCAGACCTTGAAAATAACTAGGGTCAGATACACGTTACGTGATTATAATATTTAATTTGTATCTGACCCCAGTTATTTGTAATATTAGATTTGTATCTGACCCCAGTCATTTGAAGTGGCTTCCAGATGAAAATAACGGCAGGATTAATTCCATAGAGCCGTTAACCGCCCAAACGCAGACAGGGAGGATATCTCTTAAGGAGTAGCTCGCAAGCTGACTTTGTCCAATCAAGCTGCGACGCTGGGGTGGACAGAGATCGGATAACCAGCCTTCAACACTTCAACGAGAGATCGTGGTGTGAGTACCGCTACGTTTTCATCTAGTTGCAGGGTCGGTCTAGGATCATACCCATCGAAGCTCCACTGAAGAAGGCGACCATGCCACCAAAGGCACGGCGGCTCTTCCGGAGCGACCTGCACCATTGTACCGTCGGGCAGTGTGCGGAGTGGAGTGGTCCAAGTGACCCCTGTGCGCTCGTCGTGCAAGATATTGTCCACGACTTTAAGATCGACCGGGGTGCCTAGCCCCATTCTCATAGCCTGCCGCCAGCACTGTTTGAACTTGGATGGCGCTCTCGTTTGACATGTCCCGCAGGGACGGTGTCCGGCCGATAATGCTGTTGCCTCATCGAGGAAAAATAATTCGGTATAGCACCCTGGCGCCATGACTGGCCGATGCCGGCTTCGAAACTCAAGGGCACATGCTACCCAAGCCTTGTGTTTGAATCTCCGACGGATCGTTCCATCGGCATCGTGAAGGTTGCCTCGATTGCCCATTAAAGTTCCTCGCTGAGGGGTGGCATGGAGGTTCCCAAAGGGATCGACGCGATTTTTATGCGGCATGGTTAGTGTTCCTTTCAACCTTTGGAAGGTGGAGATAAACAAATCGAACGCCTTCGCGCTTAGCCTGACTCGAAAGTTCATCGTGCAGATCGGGATCAAGGTGGCGATTTCTAAGGTCAACGACCACAAAAATGAAATCGATAGGTCGTAGATTGGGATCCTGCACATTGTTTTGTCGCCCGACTACCCTCCGCCATTTGCCCAACTTTGTAATGTCGTTGGCGTAGAGCTTCATCAACGAGGAGTCTCGTTTGTTATTGAGAACAGCTCCACCTTTGAACTCGGCCATCACGCACCAGTTCGCGAGTTTAAGTGCATCATAGCTCTGGGACGTAATAACTAGGGTCAGATACACGTTAAATCAAATTTCCTCTTTGCTCTTGCATTTAATTTGTATCTGACCCCAGTTATTGTGTATTGTGTATTGGATAGGTCGTAGATTGGGATCCTGCACATTGTTTTGTCGCCCGACTACCCTCCGCCATTTGCCCAACTTTGTAATGTCGTTGGCGTAGAGCTTCATCAACGAGGAGTCTCGTTTGTTATTGAGAACAGCTCCACCTTTGAACTCGGCCATCACGCACCAGTTCGCGAGTTTAAGTGCATCATAGCTCTGGGACGTAATAACTAGGGTCAGATACACGTTAAATCAAACTTCCTCTTTGCTCTTGCATTTAATTTGTATCTGACCCCAGTTATTTTGAGGACATCCACCAATTGACAGTTTCAAGCGATGGGCGTCCTGTTGTGGCAACGACACCGGCAACGTGATCTCAGTGAAACAGGTCGGCATGGCTGCCGGTCTCGACAAGTTGCAGGCCGTTGTCAGCTGTCAGTCGGTAAATCAGTAACCAATCCGGTTCTATGTGACATTCTCGGCAATCAGCAAAATTCCCAGTCAGTTTGTGGTCTCGGTATTTTGTGTCAAGTGGGATATCCTCGGCAAGACTCTGGATGACTTGCTGTAATTTACCAATCGCCATACCCCGTTTTTTTGCCAACCTTACCTGACGCTTGAAAAGATTTGTCTGCTCAACGTAGCGGGTCATGTCTCTTTGTCCCAGCTTGCAAAGAGTTTGTCCATATCATCAAAACGTTCAGCCTTTCCTTCGTCCAGTTCGTGCAGTGCCGCATGGAACTCTGGTGTTGGTTGGCGCAATTTAGGTACAAAAGGAAATCGGTAATCCGTTACGGTCTGATTCAGAAAGAGGCGGATTGCTTCGGCAACGGTAAGTCCCATGGCGGAAAAAACAGTTTCAGCCTCATCCTTCAACTCTTTTGAAACTCTGCTTTGTACAATTACCTTGCTCATGATATTCGCCCACGCATAATGACAGCAACTTGCTGTCATTTGCATGCCATATTATTGTAATTGTCGGTTAACAGCAATTAAAAGAGGGTAGGAGCCCTCTAATTAAGAAAAAAATCCCTAACCAAAGGCACCTAGAGCCC
>JBEVXT010000805.1:0-7434 GCA_040505955.1 Sedimenticola sp.
CGGCGGGAAGGGCCAAAAACAGCGATTACCGGCAGGTTGAAATTGCCGGGGCCGACCATTTTTTTCGTGGCCTCGACGATACGCTGATTGCCACGGTGCGGGCCTGGTTGGGGAAAGTTGCTCCGGGGCGAAAAGGAGAGTAGTTCTGCCGTATTAATAGACTGAGTGGATTTGCATAACAACCATGAAGTTGACCGCAGGAGCGAACTTGTTCGCGAAGAACTCGTATCAAAGCCAATCGTGAACAAGTTCGCTCCTACGGCAGGGTTTGTAGATTCAATTGCCAATTCTGCCAAGGAATTATCCATCCGCTCAGAATTATTGAGAAGTTACACACAAATCTGACAACTATTTGACTCAGATCATAATCAATCGACAAAGCGCCTTGATTTATCCTGTCTGCGTCTCACGGTGCGATCAGGCGCTCCATGTAGCGCACTCAGAAGGGGGTAGATACCTCTTGAACGCACCAAAACGGTGCAAGATGGCGGTGGGCCGCCGGTATTAGGGTGGCTATATTAGCAATGACTTGTCGCCCTGGGGTGCAGACCGCCACTTTACCTCGTTCTACTTGCAGTAAGAGGTGAGGCGGATTAGAGTTTGTCCAGCCAGCGGTCTTCCTCTAATAACGAGACAGCCCTAATAACCTATATGAAAGGGGTGCAACGGGAAGATGGTCTGTATGGCTTCGAAACTGAAGAGGAGGGTGAGGTGTGTACGCCACCAGGCGTTGCGCTCCTCGATCCCGTAACAACAGATTAAAGAAACCAGGGAAACTAAAGAATTATGAATAAACTCCATACTATTGCTTCCACCGTGGCACTGGCTGCGGCATTCTCAACCACTGCTTTTGCAGGTGCGAACCTTGATGCGGTAAAAGCCAAGGGCTTTGTACAGTGCGGAGTCAGCCAGGGTCTCCCCGGCTTCTCCAATGCTGATGACAAGGGCAACTGGGCTGGCATCGACGTCGATTTCTGCCGTGCTGTTGCCGCTGCTATCTTCAATGATGCAAGCAAGGTCAAATTCACCCCACTTTCAGCCAAAGAGCGCTTCACCGCACTGCAGTCCGGTGAGATCGATATCCTCTCACGCAACACCACCTGGACAGCAACTCGTGATACCGCCCTGGGCCTCAACTTTGCTGGCGTCAACTACTATGACGGTCAGGGCTTCATGGTACGCAAGAGCCTGGGTGTGAAGAGCGCCCTGGAGCTGAGCGGTGCCGCCGCCTGTACCAATACCGGTACCACCACCGAGTTGAACCTGGCTGACTACTTCCGCTCCAACAAGATGGACTACAAGGTTATCGCCTTCGAGAAGGCTGATGAGGTTGTCGCCGCTTATGACGCCGGTCGTTGTGACGTCTACACCACTGACCAGTCTGGTCTCTATGCCCAGCGCATCAAACTGAAAAACCCCGGTGAGCATATCGTTCTGCCTGAAGTGATCTCCAAAGAGCCTCTTGGCCCGGTAGTACGTCAGGGTGATGACGAGTGGTTCAACGTCAACCGCTGGACCCATAACTGCATGCTTAATGCAGAGGAGATGGGCGTTACCGCCGCTAATGTTAACAGCATGATGAACACTGACAATCCTGGTATCAGGCGTCTTCTGGGTAAAGAGGGTGATGCCGGCAAGAATCTTGGCTTGAGTGCCACCTGGTGTGGCAACGTCGTTGCCCAGGTCGGTAACTACGGCGAGTCCTTTGCCCGTAACCTGACGATTGAGCCTCTGAACATCCAGCGTGGCATTAACGCCCTCTGGACCAAGGGTGGCCTGCAGTACGCTCCGCCTATCCGTTAATTACAACGGAGAAAACCTGCCCCACGGGGCAGGTTTTTTTTCATCGATTATTCAGTTAAGTCGGTTTGATGAATGGATGTGACTATTCAGCAGCCTCTTATTTTAGGGATTGCTGAATGGTTACCGGGTTGTGCGGCAGGGGTCGGAGTCGATTGCGTTGAATATGTCAGAAAACAGTCGCTATTCCAGCGCAATCGACTCCGACCCCGAGTACGGTGTTTAGTGCTGAGCTGAATAGTTACACAACCGTTATCTTTTTGTTCCATGATCTGAATAAAAACAGGATAGAGCTGTGGATAAAGATACCCCCATTATCGCGCCTGCAAAGGCGGCTTTTTGGAACAACCCCACCTACCGGGCACTGCTGTTTCAGGCAGTAATCCTCTCTGCCGTACTCTTTTTTGGTTATACCATTTACGGCAATACGGTAGCCAATCTTGAGCGTCAGGGAATTGCCTCCGGTTTTGATTTTCTTGATAGCACCGCCGGCTTCGGCATTATTACCCACCTGGTTGAGTATTCAGAGGAGTCGAGTTACGGCAGGGCTTTTCTGGTCGGGCTTCTGAACACGCTTCTGATCGCTTTTCTCGGTATCATTTTAGCCACCATTCTTGGTGTGCTTATCGGTGTGGCACGGCTTTCGAGCAACTGGGTCATATCGAAGATGGCGATGGTCTACATTGAGACCTTCCGTAATATACCGCTGCTGCTGCAGATCTTCTTCTGGTACTTTGCCGTGTTGCGGGCGCTGCCACACCCCCGTAGCAGCGTAAATCTCAATGATACCTTCTTCCTCAATAATCGGGGCTTCTACTCACCAATGCCGCTCTTCGGTGAAGGGGGCTCTCTGATCGGTTACGCCCTTATCGCCGCCATTATCGGTGTTGTGGTTTTGTCCCGCTGGTCGCGTAAAAGACAGGAGAGAAGCGGTGAGCAGTTTCCGGTATTTCTCACCTCCGTTGGACTGCTTGTAGGGTTGCCGTTGCTGGCTGCTGCAGTGGTCGGTTTTCCGCTGACCTGGGAGTATCCCGCGCTCAAGGGTTTCAACTTTGTGGGTGGCCTGGTGATGATTCCTGAATTTGTCGCCATGCTCTTTGCCCTGAGTATCTATACCGCCTCATTCATCGCCGAGATTGTACGTGCCGGGATTGAGTCTGTAAGTCACGGCCAGACCGAGGCGGCCCGCGCACTCGGCCTGAGGTCTGGGCCAACCCTGCGGCTGATTATCCTTCCCCAGGCGTTACGGGTGATTATTCCGCCGCTCACCAGCCAATATCTCAACCTGACCAAAAACTCTTCTCTTGCAGCGGCTATCGCCTACCCTGAGCTGGTGTCGGTATTTGCCGGTACGGTACTCAACCAGACCGGCCAGGCGATTGAGGTGATTACCATCACCATGGGCGTTTACCTTACGATCAGCCTGCTTATATCGCTCTTTATGAACTGGTATAACGCTAGAATTTCGCTGGTGGAGAGATAATTATGAGCAGTGAAACCACACCCTATGAGCTGGGCAAGCACCCGGACATGGCGCCGCCGGCGACTACCGTGGGCGTTATCGGCTGGCTGCGTGCGAACCTATTTTCATCCTGGGTTAACAGTCTCCTGACACTGTTTGCCCTCTACCTTGTTTACCTTATTGTTCCCCCGGTTATCAGTTGGGTCTTTCTTGACTCAACCCTCTCCGGCGAGACCCGGGACTCCTGTACCGGCGATGGCGCCTGTTGGGTTTTTATCAAGATGCGCTTTGCCCAGTTTATGTACGGCTTCTATCCTGAGGTGGAGCGTTGGCGTATCAACTTTGCAGCGCTGCTGTTGATCGCCATGATGGTGCCGCTGTTTATCAACGCCTTCAGATGGAAGGGACTCCTGGCTACGCTGCTGCTGTTTGCCTATCCGGTGATCGCCTACTACCTGTTGGCGGGGGGCTCGTTTGGTCTGGCAGAGGTTGAGACGCCAAAGTGGGGTGGTCTGATGCTCACCCTGGTGATCGCCATTATCGGCATTGTCGCCTCCTTCCCTCTCGGTATTGTGCTGGCCTTGGGGCGGCGTTCGGAGATGCCCATCGTGCGCTCCATCTGCGTCGCCTTTATTGAGCTGTGGCGTGGTGTACCGCTGATCACCGTACTCTTTATGTCATCGGTGATGCTGCCGCTGTTTCTGCCCGAAGGGGTCAACTTTGACAAGTTGCTGCGCTGCCTGATCGGTGTGGCGCTCTTCTCATCGGCCTACATGGCGGAAGTGGTGCGTGGCGGCCTGCAGGCGATCCCCAGTGGTCAGTATGAGGCAGCCGATGCCTTGGGCCTGAGCTACTGGAAGAAGATGGGCCTGATCATTCTGCCCCAGGCGTTGAAGCTGGTAATTCCCGGCATCGTCAACACCTTCATCGGCCTCTTCAAAGACACCACGCTGGTGCTGATCATCGGCCTGTTTGATTTTCTTGGTGTGGTTCAGATGGGTGCAACCGATCCGAAATGGCTCGGCTTCTCGGTGGAAGGCTACGTCTTCTGTGCCTTTGTCTACTGGATTTTCTGCTTTAGCATGTCACGCTACAGCATGTCGCTTGAACGTAAGCTGCATACCGGCCACAAGCGCTGAAATAAAGAATTGGAGAATAAAATGGCGAAAGAGTGTGTAAGCGGCGCAAATAAAATGGATATCTCTCATGAGGTTGTGATTGAGATCAACCGGATGCACAAATGGTACGGCCAGTTCCATGTGCTCAAGGAGATCAATCTAAAAGTGTGCAAAGGGGAGCGTATCGTTATCTGCGGCCCCTCTGGATCGGGAAAATCGACCCTGATCCGCTGCATCAATCGGCTGGAGGAGCATCAGCAGGGGCAGATTATCGTCGATGGCACGGAGTTGACCGATGACGTCAAGCATATCGACCTGGTGCGCAAGGAGGTGGGGATGGTGTTTCAGCACTTTAACCTCTTCCCCCATCTGACAGTGTTGGAGAACTGCTGTCTTGCGCCCATCTGGGTGCGCAAACTGCCACGCAAGGAGGCGGAGGCTGCCGCCATGGAGTATCTGGTCAAGGTGAAGATTCCCGAGCAGGCGAACAAGTATCCCGGGCAGTTGTCTGGTGGTCAGCAGCAGCGCGTGGCAATCGCCCGCAGCCTCTGCATGAACCCTAATATCATGCTCTTTGATGAGCCCACATCCGCCCTCGATCCGGAGATGATCAAAGAGGTGCTCGATACCATGATTGAACTGGCGGAGAGCGGCATGACCATGCTCTGCGTTACCCATGAGATGGGTTTCGCCAAGACCGTGGCCAATCGGGTGATCTTCATGGATGAGGGGCAGATTATCGAGGAGAAAGAGCCTCATGAGTTCTTTAACAATGCCGAGCATGAGCGTACCAAGTTGTTCCTGAGTCAGATTCTGCAGCATTGATTAGCAGAGTTTAAAAAAGGATCACAATCCGTAACTATTCAGGTATCTGCTCACCACCGATACACAGGAGAGTTAATTGCTATTCGAATGATGCGGTTCGTACCTCACCACATCCTACAATCCTTTCTCTGACAATGTGTGCATGTAGGATGTGGTGAGCTTGCGAACCGCATCAATCACCTGAATAGTTACCACAATCCTTTCAATTACCCCCTCAACTCCGCCAACAGGCGGTTGATCATCCCCAAGGCCTGAGCCCTATAGCCGCCGCCGAAAAGGTTGAGGTGGTTGATGATGTGATAGAGGTTGTAGAGAGTCTTGCGTTGACGGTAACCGCTATCAAGAGGCCAGGCCTCGTTATAGGCGTCGTAGAAGCGGCTGTCGAAACCTCCGAACAGTTCGGTCATCGCCAGCTCCGCCTCCCGGTCGCCGTAGTAGACGGCGGGATCATAGATTACCGGGTAGCTGCTGTTGTCGTAGGCTAGGTTGCCCCCCCACAGGTCGCCGTGAATCAGTGAAGCGACCGGCTGATGATCGATCAGCGCCGGAAATTTCTCAAGCAGCAGCTCTCCCCGCCGCTGCAACTCACCCTGATAGCCGTTTTTTGCTGCCAGCTCCAGCTGAAAGCCGAGGCGCTGGCGGCGCCAGAAGTCGATCCAGTCACCGTTTGTCCTGTTGGGCTGTCGGTTGGCTCCGATGGTGTTGTCCCGCTCCCAGCCGAACAGCTTATGGGTGTGGCGGTGCATGGTCGCCAGCAGGCGTCCGGCAGCCTCACTGTCGCCACTGCTGGAGAGGGGGATATATTCAAGTACCAGGTAGGCATCGCCACCGGCAACGCCGCTACAGAGTGGCTGGGGGATGCGCAGGGTGTGGGTTGCCGCCAGTGCTTCCAGCCCCGCCTGCTCCTCTTCAAACATGCCGAGCATCTGTGCCTGATTGAATTTAACAAAGTAGCATCGGCTGCCATCGCACAGCCGCACACTCTTGTTGATACAACCGCCGCCCATTCTGTCAGGGCTTTGTGGTTTGAATTCACTGCCGGTGATCGAGCTGATCTGTGCGGCAATCTCGTTCCAGTCTGCCATCTTTGTGGTTCTCGACGTATTGCTTTTATTTCCGGGTGGACTCCAAGTAGTATTCTACCCTGACCACTTTTTAGATAGAGCGAATCACTGTTATGAAAGAGACCACCCGCCTGATCAATCTCGACTGCAGCCACAATGAAGTGTCGGGTAAGCGACTGTCAACGATCAATCCGCCGCTCTACCACGCCTCGACGGTGCTGTTCGAGCGCTGTGAAGACCTCTATCTCGCCAACACCGGCAGCTATGAGGGTGCCACCTACGGCACCGACCGCCTGCCCCTTCAGATCGCCGTTGAGGAGGCGATTACCCGGCTTGAGGGTGGGGCACTGACCCGGGCGTTCCAGTCGGGTCTGAGCGCCATCACCAACACGCTTCTTGCCTACACCGGCAGTGGCGACCATATTCTGTTGTGCGACAACGTCTATGGGCCGGGCGCCCGCTTCTGTCGCTCTGTACTGCCGCAGTTCAATATCGAGGTGGAGTTTGTACCCTCCGATATCGGTGCGGATATTGCCGGTTTCATCCGCCCGAACACGCGCATGATCTTTCTTGAGTCACCCGGTTCCAACACCTTTGAGATCCAGGATATCCCGGCAATTACCGCTATTGCCCGGCAGCGGGGCATTATTACCGTTATCGACAACACCTGGGCAACCCCCCTCTACCTCAAGCCGCTGGCACTGGGTGTTGACATCTCCATCCACTCGGTAACCAAATATATCTCCGGCCACTCGGATGTGCTGATGGGAACCGTGACCACCACTGCGGCCCAGGGCGAACTGCTCAGTGACTACTACCGCTGCCTTGAGATCTACGCCTCAGCCGATGACTGCTACAAGGCGTTACGTGGCATAAAGACCCTGGGTGTGCGCCTTAAACAGCATGAGACGGTGGCGCTGGAGATTGCCCACCGGCTTGAGGCGCATCCTCTGGTGGCATCGGTTATTCATCCGGCGCTCACCTCTCACCCACAGCATGAGATATGGAAACGGGATTTCACTGGTTCAACCGGGCTCTTCGCCTTCACCTTCAGGCAGGACTATTCGGATCAGACGATTGCCGCTTTCGTCAATGCACTGAAACTATTCGGTATCGGCTACAGCTGGGGCGGTTTCAAGAGTCTGGTCACCGTCGGTCGCTACCA
>JBEVXT010000806.1:0-6188 GCA_040505955.1 Sedimenticola sp.
ACCAAAAGCTTTTAGCTCCATAAATAAGTAAGAATAAAGCGCCACCATATCTTGCAGCTGGCTCAACCCATGGCGCTTTAGCTATGATTAAAGAAAAACCAGAGACACCTAATAAAATAAGCAAAGCATCAGATATTGAGCAGATAATACAAACCACAAAAACATATTCTCTTTTCAGCCCCTGCCTAAGTACAAAGGCATTTTGTGAGCCGATGGCAAGAATAAGGCTGAATCCTAAAGAAAGCCCTGCTATAAAACTATTCATGCCTAATATTGTGGCTATGTGTTTTGTAATCGAATCTTAGAAACATAATGCCTCGCATCAGCGGTAAATAGCATTCACCAGTGCAGCAATTTGTCCGATTGCATGCGATTGTAATCAATGGGTCGGAGTCGATTGCGGCAAAAAACCGTAAATTCCCCTACCTTCTTCAACGCAATGCTTCCGCTCCCAGCTCACGCTTCTTACCCACATCCATGTGGGCAATCGACTCCGACCCCTGGTGAAAAGACCCTCTTAGCGGCAGTACTGAACAGTTACAAATAGTATGAGGCTAAATTACAGAAAATCAATCAAGTCTGCTCCCATTGATTTCATAACTTCCTTTGCCATTTAACGTTTAAATTGAGGGACGTGCCGCTTATGGCACGTCCCTCTCAAATGCAGTGTTATCCAAATCCACAGAGGTAACACTTAAGCACTAATCATTTACCCATATTGCGGCATGATTGTGGGAGCTGCCTCGGCTTTAGTCCCTCTCCGTGTGTGCAGAGCCAGAAGATTTTACCTTGGTCATCGACTTTAGGTGTAAAGATAAGTTTGCCCTGCTTGGTGCTGACGGTTAGCTCCATATTATTGGGGTCAAGTGACAACTCTGAGGTATCGGTAAGTTGAGAATGGATGCCAAGCTCATCTAGTGACTCGGGAACCTCCTGTTTTGATTGATAGTAGCTGCCTAGGGTATCGCGCGCGCTTTGAGACTTAATGACGACAGTATCAAGCTTGGCCTTGACCGTATAGTCTTGATATGCCGGAATTGCTACAGCAGCCAGTACGCCAATAATATATATCATTACTATCAAAGCGAAGCCTCCACCTAAGCGCCCTGCGTATGGAACGAACACCGCCAGCAAGTAGGAGAAGGGATTACGCTTGGGCATTGGCGCATCAGTGTCCATAACGCGAGCAGTGCGTTTGGTCAGCCATGGGTAGCCCGCGGTCAGTTCATGGAATGACATCCAGAAGCCAGTTGAGTGTTTGGCTTGGTTTAAATACGCCTTTACGTCGAGATCTTTCCAGCGTTCGGATCCTGCCGAAAGTGCGGCCAATGCACGTGCGGCACCTTCAGATGAGCTGCTGCATGCCAATCCATGGCGATCACAAGTACTTTCGCGAGCGCGGGAATAGGCCGCGCCGAGCAGTGGCAACCACAGCACAGGCATGCGCACCAGGTGTCCTGTGTTCAAGTGCTTCATACGCAAGTGGCCGAGCTCATGGCCGAGGTAGAAACGTACACCGTCCGTATGTTTGCTCATTGCATCGACAACGTCAGACATCAGAACCACGTATTGAGTACCAAGAAACTTGGTGGCGAACGCATTGAGACCGCCATTGCCATTGAGGATGAATGCCTGTGGACGTTTTTCTATTTGCAACCGATCACAACAATCGGCGAATTGAGCATGTAGGTCGGGGAACTGGGATTCAGATAGCTCGACACCATTGCCCTTTATGTATGAAATCAGCGTGGATTGAATGAATAGGTACAGCACAAATCCGAGTGCAAGTCCGATTAATGCTCCACCGATGGTGCCGACTATGAGACCTACCCAAACCAAAATACCTAACACTAGGGTGATAGTGCCGAGGGTGCGTTCGCGCGGATAAACTAGTTCATTCATTGTTTAGATTCCTTTTTTTATAGATAGGGTTAATGTTGCCTTCAGTGGAACAGGCGCGTTAGCGACTGTGTCCGGTGCAATCAGCGGGGTCAGACTCGATTGATATTTTTTCAGGTTGAAATAAAATAGTAGTAACTATTCAGCTGCTGCCAAGTATAGTTCGGGGTCGGAGTCGATTACGGCAAAAAACCGTAAATTCCCCTACCTTCTTCAACGCAATGCTTCCGCTCCCAGCTCACGCTTCTTACCCACATCCATGTGGGCAATCGACTCCGACCCCGTTGAATTTGAATTTGACCCCATTGAATTTCCTCTACCTGCCCGCCATCTCTCGATATAGTTGATATGCCATACGGCCAGCGACAACAATGACCACCATAAGTGAAGCCCAGAGCAGCCATTTCAACCACGATTCGGCTTTACTTTGCAGTACACGCTCCTCTCCACCCAGTGGCGTGGTGGCACGCATTACCACCAACGGTAAGTCAATGGTACTGCGTCGATCTCTATCAATGACTGCCTTCAGCTTATTGGTTGGTCGTGGGGCGTCACGGTTGCCCCAGACGATACGGTAGGGTGCCTCTCCGCCCGCAAGAAACAGCAGCTCATACTGGGGCATGGCGATCTCAACCACAGGCGACTCTGCCATGGCTTGCTCTGGCTTGAACCACCACTGAGAGTCCCGGACACCCTGCAGTGTGATGCTTTTATTCGCAGCCACATCGCTATTTCCGGTGATGTTGTGCTGAACCACCGCTCGCTGCCGAAGGATCCGCTCTCCACGCTTTTGGTTCAGTGAATAGAGTGCCCCCTTTACCAGCTGATTGGGCTTGCTGAAGGTGAAACGAACTCCCTCCGGTCGCACCTTTGGCGCCACGCTAAAGGCAAAGTACCCGGGATCGCTCTCCTCTGCGACAAGGGCACCTGTTGCGATCCAGCGGATATCCTTAGGCTGCGCACTTTTGTAGTAGCCCACTACCGACCGTATCCTGAACCGATCCGGGGGTTCATTGAGTGACAGGCGCAGATACTTCTTGCTGGTATCAACGCGGATACCCCGGCCGTCAGGCTGCACCGTCGACTTCATTAGGTGGGTCAGGCTGATATTGGCACTTAGCAGAGTCCAATGGTTCAAATCATCACTGGCGTGTAGCTGCACCGTCAGCAAACGCTGTTCAGGTTGTTGTGTCCAGTCAAGTCGTAGCTCATCGATTCGAATACTCCGGTCATCTTGCGGCAGCTCAATAACGTAGTGACTGACCACCTCCACCACCGACTGCGGTCCGCTCAACTTGTTGTAGCCCTCCACTCGCCCCTGGGAGTCCCGGCTCAGCTTGACGCGCTCCTCTCTGTCGCCGCCCCGACCGCTGGTAAACTCATAAAAGGTGAGCGGGATGGATTGACGGATATTCTTATGCTGACGGGGTTGTACCCAGGTCGGCATACGCTCACCACGGTGATCAAAGACAGCGACATCCCCCAGATCATCGCGTGCCAGCACCACCAGCAGTTCAGCCAGCAGATTGACACGCAGCAGGCTGCCCTCAAGCTCACTCAATTCAGCCTGATAGGCGTAATCTTCCAGCCCTGTCTGATAATCTTCAGCCTGGGTGAGCGTGCTGATCAGCACCAACCCCATCAAACCAACAATTTTAATCATCCCTTTCCAGCCCTTCACTTTTAACAGGTATAGGAGAGAAGTAACCAAGCCCAACCAGCATACTGCCGACCACAAGAAATGAGATGATGCGTTCAACAGTGCCACTGGCGCCCAGGTCAATCGTAACCATCTTGACCAGCACCACACCGACCAGACTGCCACCGACGATCCACAGTCTCCGCAGGCCGCGACGGGATGCGAACAGCATGGCCAGACACCCCAGCACAGTCCAGAGAATCGATATCGCAATCTGTGCCGTGATGCTGTGGAGCATGCTCTCCACACGGTAAGGAATATCGAGATAGTGGTGGAGGCTGCGCAACAACATACTGTTTATCCAGATAAAACAGATGGCTCCTACAAGCATCACCACCTGTTGTTTAAGTGCAGGGTTATCCTCAATCTCCGCTATGCAGCGGGCGAAAAACAGCAAGTAAAAAACATGCACCAGATCAATGGGATTGAGCAGCGGCAGATATGGCAGGGGGGCTGCCCCACCGGCATTGGTGAGATTTGTCCCGATACTCCAGAGGGCCAACCCCAGCCCGAAGGCAACTATAATCTTCCTCTTCAGCGGTAACCCGAAACGACCAAGGGCACCCCACTCACTACGCCTTACCCCATGCAGCACCAGCAGAGGGAGAAGGGCCGGCATCACACCCTGCCAGGCATCTCCCAGCTCAAGATCGGCATAGCTGAAGCGCCAATCAAGCTCAATTGAGAACAGTAGGGTAAGTCCGGCCAGCCAGGCGAGGTAGAGCCACTCAAACACCTCAGCACGACGCTTGCCCGACTCCAACTGCCGTAGGATATAGTAGCTTGCCGCTATCGCGGGCATCCAGCAGAGCAGATCGGGCATCATCAGGGCGTGCTGGTGCAGTGCGGTTGCATGCCCCCCAACCAGATACAGGGTCGGAATCAGCAGCAGGGCTGTGATCTCAGCAGGCTCCCACTGCCAATGACGCTGAATACTCAAGTGCATCAACAGGTATGCCGTCACGGTAAAGAGTATGACTGCAGCACCGTCCTGAGCATCCACATAGTGCTCTATCTGCAACAGTGCACAGACAAGCCACCAGACAGTGCCCCACACATAGAAAAAGAGATGCGTCTTTCCCACAGGTGACTCAGGGTCGCTTTTGTTAAGCCGGTACAGCTGCCACGCAGTGATAAGGCTGCCAAGCGCAACAAACACACCGCCCATAAAGGCGGGATTGATAAAGGGGGTGGTTCCAAAGTCACCGGCATTGCTCGCAACAAACAGGAGAGCTGCGCCAAGTTGCAGTGAGAGGGCAAAATACTGGAGATATTTTCGCTCCTGCCTGATGGCAACCCAAAGTATACCTGCAGCTTCGAAGGACCAGATCGCTGTTGTCCAGTGGCCATCCAGCGCATAGGGCACCGCCAGTGTAAGAAAAATCACACCCACCGCCAACATGGCCTCGGCCAACAGCCGCAGCCCCTCTCCATGGCGCTGCCAAAGGAAGCGTGTCAGGACGATGTAGTAGAGACCCAGGCCCGCCGCGCTCATGGCAATGCCATAATCAGTATGCCGCACCAGCGCCATCTGCAGTCCGGAAGCTATCAGCGGCGTACCAAACACCAACGTTCCATCGACGTATCCTCTGAGTTTCAGAGGGCTGCGGAGTGCATAAAGCACACCGATGGCGCTGTAGATGACGAAGAAGAGAAGAAGAAAAGGATCTGCGGTAGGGAGCATCTCCGGCCGGTAGCTTTTACCCACCCACAGAGAAAAGACGCCAAACGTAAAGATAAAACCGATCAGGTTCAGTGGCCGCCAGGACTTGTACCAGGCCACTCCCAAGACGGCCAGATCAAGTAGTAGATAGTAGCTGAAGAGTCCAACATAGTTACCACTGCCGGATGAGGTGAGCAGCGGCGCCAGAAATCCGCCAAGGATACCAAAGGAGGCAAGCGCGCGGGAATTCTGCAACACCGCCAATGACGCTGAGGCCACGGAAAAGGCGGCCAGAAGCGCAAAAGCCATCGCGGATGGAATCAGCCCCTGGAGCCGATAGGCGGCGAAGATGGTAATAAAGATAATTCCAATACCCGCACCCTGAAGCAGTAGGGCATAGCGGGAATTTTTTGTGCGCAGTCGCCAGCCTGCCGCCAGCAAGAAGAGGCCACCCATCGCCGCAGCTATATATCTCACCTCAACCGGGATATTGGAGTGCTCGGCGGCATATTTCAGCAGAAAGGCAACACCGAAGAACAGCACCAGTATGCCGACACGAACAAACAGATTGCCATCCGTGAAATAGGATTTCACCCGTCTCGCAGCTGTCGTGAGAAGCTCATCAAGTTTGCCCGGCGTCGGCTCTTGCCAGCCCAGGTCTGTGTGCGCAGTATCATCGGCCTTTTTAACCACAACCTGCTCGGCAGCAGTATCAGGCACTTCATTCAGTACAGCTGCAGGCTCCTTCTCAACCGGAGCTGAACCGAGTTTCAGTTCAATGTCCAGGTCATCCGGCCTCTCTTCTGGTTCCAGCCTGTTACTGTTATTGCGTGCCGCCCAATCCTTACTCAGCACATCACGAAGCCGGGCAACCTCATCTTCAATCACATTGATCCTGTGCTTAAAGAGGAAATAGAGACTTGCCAC
>JBEVXT010000807.1:0-4000 GCA_040505955.1 Sedimenticola sp.
GAATTAAATCCCTTATTTCAGTAAGTTACCCCCTTTTCAGAGAATCTGCAACCAGGAGCTAATAAGATTGAGTCCGTATACACGATCCATATATCCCTTTTGGCAGGATTTCAAGATGAATCCGCAACTTACTGATAGTTCGCAACAAATAATGAACACAAGAAAATTGTCCCAGGCTGATATATGGAATCAGTCCGATGGCCTCTGGATTATTTTAATATCTGTACGGAAAACGCCTACAAAAAACCCAAATAATTCAGGATCAGAGAAAAAACTACGCTGTATGAGCTTCTGCTTTAGAGTGGCTCCTGTCGCCCTGGAGCCCATCGCGAATAAGTTCGTTACAAATACAACCTTACTTCTATCACGATGTTCTTCAGGTTTATTATTACTAATAGCAATTTTCGCTTTCGCCTGCCGGGAGAACTCGGCTACGACTACTCACCCAGATCAAAGGCAAAATCAAGCGTCTTCTCTCCCCACAGCAACTGCTTGCGTATCACCTTCATTTGAATCCGCTCACCCGGTGACCGGCCCAGCAGCTCTAATCTGATATCTGAGGGGGCGGTCACCCGCTGGCCGTTGAGTTCTATGAGAATATCGCCTCCCTCCACCCCGGCTGCGGCGGCAGCACCGTTGGTAGATAGCCCGGCAACCAGTACGCCGTTTTCCGCCTCTTCCATATAAACCCCTATCAACCCTGCCTTAGGCAGTGCCTGCATCTGTGGAAACAGCAGGTAGTCGGCTATACCGGGCTCGATCATAAGGCCGGTGGCGGGGAGTACAATTGCACTCTCCACCGCCACTCTGCGCGCCACCCGTTGGGGAATGCCCGCGCCGTATTTAAGATGGCCCGAACCCGCCAGCACTACCAGTTTTCGCCCGGGGTTGCTCTTCAGATAGAGGGCGGCTGTCTCCGCCATAGTTTCATCCCACAACAGCTGAACATCAAGAAAATGGTCAAAACTGCGCTTGCCGCTTCCCATGTGTTGTGAAAAAACTGATCGCAGCCGTTCGGTATACGTTGTGTCAGAGCGGTCTATATCTCCGGGGATCTGTGATCTCTCCTCTGCAGTGAGGCCGTCAAATCCCACTGCTGATACCCGCTTCCTTATCTCGGCTGAGGCGTTGAGGGCCACCAGGGGGATGCGGTTTGTTAGCGCATATTGGAGAATCGGCCGGTAGAGGCGGTAGTCGTAGCGCCAGCGCTCAAACCACTCGCTCTTTCTGAGAAACTCCCGCTCATCAAGGCTACCCTCGATAAAGGCATCCAGGATCTGCTGAAAGGGCCGTTGAAACATCTCCATGCCGATGGCGAGGTCGGGATGAGCCTGATGAATCCGTTTTATCAACTCCAGCTGAGTAAGGTGATGGGCATAGTTGTCGTGCGTTTCACCGGCATAGATCACCCGCTTCTCCGCCAGTGATCCACTGATGTCATCGAGTGTTGCCGGTCGGCTCATATCCAGTACTGCTGACGAACCGGTAAGTTCGGCAGTTTCATGGTTACCGACACTATGCCGGTTGCCGCCATGCCCCAACGACAGTGGCGCATGCCCCCGGCTATGGACGCCGCCGGCACCGCATGCAGTCAAAAAAACTACCATAGAAACCAGCATAAGTGCTGGAAAGAAACTGTTTTTTTTCATCGTATCACCCATTACTACCAACTCCGGGATATGACCGCAACCGAACGGATAAATTCCTGATAAAGTACCTGCTGTCGCTCTCTCAACACGCTATGTTGATGTGAGTCAGCCACCACCCCAAGACTACACGAAATTCTCCGCACCCGGAAAGAAGATGCATAGATCTTACAAACCACTACTTTTCCTGACCCTGCTGATCAGCGGGCTATCGGCAGCCATTGCGGCTGGCCCGGAGACCATCCACCACCAACTGCAGGTCAAACTCACCCCTCTGAAGGGTCAACTGACGGTAACTGACCGATTAACCCTGCCCCGTGCCGTCACTGACTTTGAGTTTATTCTCCACCGGGGACTCAACCCTGTGGTTGGGGAGAGCGGAATCTCCCTTGTCACAGGCGGCCGGCAGATGAGCGGAGAGGTACCGGTAACGCACTACCGCCTCAGCTCAACCACACCCTTTAAACAGGCAACGCTCAACTATGGCGGCGTCATACAACACCGCCTCAGTTCAGCCGATGATGATTACGGCAGCAGCAGAAAATCGAGCCCCGGGATAATCTCGGCTGAGGGTGTATTTCTCAGCGGCGCAGGCTTCTGGTATCCACAGACGATGGAGGGGTTGGTTAAGTTCGACATGACGCTGGATTTGCCCCCGGACTGGTTGGCGGTCAGCCAAGGTGCAAGTCGCCTGGACGGCGGCTGGACGGCGACTCAGCCCCAGGATGATATCTATCTGATTGCCGCCCCCTATCACCGCTACAGCCAGAGTAACGACATCGCCGAGGCCCAGGTCTATCTGCGGCGACCAGACCCGGCCCTTGCCAAACGCTATCTGGAGGCAACCGGACACTACCTCGCCCTCTACCAGGCGCTGCTCGGCCCCTACCCCTACGGTAAATTTGCCCTGGTGGAGAACTTCTGGGAGAGCGGCTACGGCATGCCCTCCTTCACCCTCCTCGGTCCACAGGTGATTCGCCTGCCGTTTATTCTCCATAGCTCCTATCCCCATGAAATTCTTCACAACTGGTGGGGCAACGGCGTCTATGTCGATTACAACTCCGGCAACTGGAGTGAGGGGCTCACCTCTTATCTGGCCGACCATCTGATCAAGGAGCAGCGCGGCGGGGGCGCCGACTACCGAAGGGGCGCGTTACAAAACTACAGCGATTATGTGAAGCAGCAGAAGGAGTTTCCACTGACCGCATTCAGGGGTCGTCACAGCCAATCCAGTCAGGCGGTGGGCTACGGCAAGACACTGATGCTTTTTCATATGCTTCGGATGCGTCTGGGTGATGAGCAGTTTATCGCTGGCCTGCGCCACTTCTACCGGCACCAGCTGTTTCAGAATGCCGGTTTTGATGATCTGAAGCGCTCCTTCGAGGCAGTTGCCGGTGAGTCCCTGTCACCATTTTTCCAGCAATGGACAGAGCGCACCGGCGCACCAGCTCTCTCATTGAACGAGGTAAAGGTGACTCCATCAGACACCGGTTACCGACTGACCGCCATCCTGCGGCAGGAGCAATCGGCCCCGCCATACCGACTTCAGGTGCCGCTGTTCATTCAACTGGAGGGGCAATCCAAACCCCGGGAATTGCAGCTGGAGATGATCGGTGACGAACTGCAGATCGACATCAAACTTAAGCAGCGTCCGCTTCGCCTGGCAGTTGATCCCCGCTTCGATCTCTTCCGCAGGCTCGACCCCAGTGAGATTCCAAGCAGTCTGGGACAGCTTTTTAGTGGTGATGGACTCACCATTATTCTGCCCGCAGAGGCTGAACCCGCCACCCGATCCGGCTACCGGCAAGTGGCTGAAGTCTGGGCGGCGAGAGATGACGGAATCGAGATCATCTGGGACAGTCAAATGGAGCAACTACCGAAAAAACAGCCACTTTGGATCTTAGGTGGGGCGAACCGCTTTGCCGGGCTGTTCAGCACGCTATTGCATGATGATCGATTCAACCCCGCCCAACAGAGCTATGCCCTCACCCGCCGACACCCCGATAACCGGCAATTAACCATCGGGCTGCTGCACAGCGCCGGAGTAAAAGCACTGCCCGGTCTCGCCCGCAAACTGCCCCATTACGGTAAGTACAGCTATGTGGCATTTGAAGGGGATCGTCCCGACAACCGTTTAAAGGGGCAGTGGCAGCAGTCAGAGTCGGCACTGACGGTCAATCTCACCACAGAAAAACCGCTGCCAATGATTATACCGCCACACGCCCCGCTGAGCGGGATGGCCCGGACAAACCCCGCCGTGCGCCCGTAAGCAGTATCTTTAAAGCGGGACGCTGAGAGCGCAGAGGAGATGCAGAGAACGCGGAGGTTGTCTGTTGAAAACAGAGGCATTTCTC
>JBEVXT010000808.1:0-12069 GCA_040505955.1 Sedimenticola sp.
GTCTTTAGGGAACATTTGAATTAAGCCTGGATGGTAACTATTCAGTGGCCCCTGTTCCGAGACTATTTTTACCCGGGGTCGGAGTCGATTGTGACGAAAATCAGTGCATTTACCGACAATCTCACCGCAATCGACTCCGGCCCCGAGCACCTGATGAATAGTTACATCTGGATAAACTAAACTGTGTTCAGCATACCCAAGATCAAGGAAAAAATCGCAGCTAATGACAAACTGTCAGCAAAATCTTACACACGCATACTGCGTGTGCTAGCTGGTTGCAAGGTAATATTATGCCTTATTATTCCTCAAACTCAGCCACGACTAGGCAAAGAAACATCAGGGCTACCATCATGAACATAGCTTTGCATTAGACTGGCAGATAGCCAGTGTCGCCGACTTTGACGGCGATGGTGGAGAAGACCTGCTCATGCGTAACCAGGTCAATGGCGACGCTTCGCCCTAAACGGCACTGCCGTCACCCATTCAGCCGATGTCTCCATCTGGAAACATGCCAACTGGCAGATAGAGAATGTAGCGAACTACAACGGTGACAACATCGATGACCTGCTGATGCACAACCAGACCACAGGCGAGTGGCGCTGGTATGAACTCGATGGTGCAGCGATCAACAGCCAAGAGAAGGCCAATATCTGGAAGAATCAGGATTGGCAGGTGCCCTCCGAACTCATCCAGAAATGACCACAAAATGTTGGGCATAAAATCCATGGAGCAACCTCGACTGGCAGGTGGAGAGCGCCGGCGACTACAACGGCGACCTGATGTTGCGTAATCAGTCAACCGGTGTTTGGCGCTGGTTCAAGCCTAACGGTGGCAATATTACCAATCAGGCAAATGCGGGAGTTTGGAAGAGTCAGGAGTGGCAGGTGCCAACCGCCAGCACCCACTAATCGGGTGGGTACACGGATGGGTGGGTACGTTTTTTGTACCCACCAAGCCCCATCCCGACAAAGCCACAAAACAGCAGCTATAAATGCCAGCCCCACCCTAAAGGTGATTAGGGACCAATATTGCCCCAATCAACTTCCCGTTGATAGCGCTTTGAAATACCCCATTGACTCGTCCAGAAACGCCTGATAAATTACCTGAAGTAATAATGATACAGATATCGGGGACATCCGTTTTTGGTTTGAGAAAAAACGGTTTGGTACATAAATGTACTACTAGGAACTAATAATACTAAAGTAGGCACATGGATGAATAATGGAAGCAGTAGCAGCGCCGGAGCCTGCAATACTTTTGCCTGTCGGCAAAAATCTCTTTTATCACCATCCTCAAACTATCAAGTCACAAATCTGCTTATGCTGTCTCTCTGGCCATGGCAGGTACGTATTTCATACCATCCGATATAGATCAAGTTAAGGCGGCAGGTAGCAAGGCCAGGGCCACCCCACCTCGTCCACGATGCAGGTATCGGTCGGAAGACTACTATAGCTGGGTCGGTAAGAATCGACGGCAGGTGAATTTATAGCGGCTTTAAGCAGTTGCAGTGGAGTTCACTGTGTGCGGCCTGAGGGTGGTAGAAGAGCCTGTCTGCGCCAGACCACAATTAATACCTAAAAAGAAATGGAGTACATATCATGGGCACAACAAGAGGCCATATTGGCAAGCTTGCTGGGGTTGGGCTGACACTGATTGCGGTAGGCGTACATCAGGCGGTAATGGCGGCAGGTGATCAGGTGCCGCATCAGTTTCAGACGGGCCAGAAGGCGGTAGCCTCTGACGTCAATGCCAACTTTCAGGAATTGGCAGACCGTATTGAGACTTTGCGGCAGGATGTCGGTGGTGCTCCTGTGACCTCCATGAAGGCACGCGACTATCTCCCCAGCGGTAATATGGAGAAGCTGTTTACCGTTTCAGATGTCAGCACCTCCCCGAGCGCTACTCCCTTTGCTCCCTTCACTAGGGATATTAAGTGGCAACTGACCCCGCAGCCGGATGGGACCATCAGCTTATATAGGGAGTATCCAAGGTTAGATCCCGAACCTGTCGCAGGTATGACATACAGATATAGTCAACATGGTGTTTTGGATGCTGAAGGGGCGAAGCAGACAAAGTCAAGAAGCTACACATATTATGACTGGGGTTATTCGGATATAAATTCAGAGTCTGTTTATACGACGCCTATACTCAAACTTAAAGCTAATATGCGCAAGCATGATACATGGGTCAGTGCATACGAGTATGTCAGCACTGGCTGGGGGGGACCTTCTTCAGAAGCCAAGCAATCGAGTATTCTGCGTTATACGGTGCTAGGTCAAGAAGATGTAACAACACCAGCTGGCCGCTTCCCAGCAGCCCTGAAAGTGATGAAGGAGAGTCTCTCATCATCTACAAGCACTCCAACACTTTACTGGTATGCCCCGGGTATCGGAATTGTCAGGGAGAGCTATGGCTCGGCATTTTCTGAGCTCAGCAGCTATGAATTCACCAGCGGTGCGGTGATCAATGCCGGCACCTACTCCCTCACAGCCGGTGCCAACTCGCTCGATGGTGCTAAGCGTGTAGAGATATTTGAGAACGGCTCCTTGCTGGCTGCATTGGATTCCGAGCCCTTTTTTCATCCGCTTGCACTCACAGCAGCCGATAATGGCGATCATACCTATGTCGTCAAAATCTACGATGGACTGGGTACGCTGCTGCGCGAAGAGTCACGGTCTTTGACAGTGGCCATTTCAGCAGATCAACAAGCTCCCGTTATCTCACTCTCAGCAGATAAGACGGTTGTCTCTGATACGGCAAAAGTGACATTCACTGCGGCTACCAGTGATATTGATGTCGCTTATGTCGACTTTCTGGATGACCAGGGTACTTTGCTCTATAGAGACCATGCGGCACCGTTCAATATGGCACACGCCTTCACGGCATTTGATGATGGCACCCACTCATTCACTGCCAAGGCGGTTGATCTTGTCGGTAATGAGGGTGATAGCAACACATTTGTAGTCACGGTCGATATAGCGGCTGATGCCAGTGGTCAGGGCTCTATTGCAATGGCAAAGTCAACGATTCAGGCAACCAGGGACTGGCTTAATGTATTTAGTGACCAGGGTAATCCTGGAGCTATATTAAGCGCGCTTGGATCCCAGTCTGACTTTGCATACCAATTCAGCAGCTATGATGCCAACAATATTGTTGATGCGATAGGTAAAGCGGCAGCGTTACTCGGCGATATATGCTACAGCGAGTACGCTAGCGCAACCGGTGTTGTACCCAGTGGTCAAGGTTATAACTACGATATGTCACCCCGCGGCGGTGTAGGAACCGGAACAATTACAAAGGAGGTAACCGCTGGTCAGTCTCTCTGTACACTTAACGGTATTGTGAATGGCGTTTCTCTACAGAATCTCGTTTTCTCTCTTCCGGCTAAAGGTACAACTCTACAGAGGGTAGATGGTTCCTTGACCCTTCAACAGGCAGCAACGGGTAACAGTAATGCAGTGGTTAGTCTGCCTGCGGGTCGCCTGCAACTTGTCCTTGATCAGGCAACTGAGCTCTCCGGCAATGGGGTGGGACAACTGCCACCAGAAAGCGCCGGCTGGCTCATCCGTGAAATTGTCTTGAACCTAACGGCCATTTGGAGTCTCAAGACTGCCGGTGGTGAGACGCTGACATACCAGGGGGAGATGGATTTTGCTGCGATAGAGCAGGCAACCAAAGAGTGCAGCACCTATAGCTATTGGGATAGTTACATGAACATGATGCAGTCATATGAGTCATGCATGTTTAACGCCAGTGATATCATACCCACCCGCGTCAACCTCGCGGGTACGGTTACCAATAGCGTGGCCGAATCATCAGATCTAAGCATTGGTCTGGCATTTGTCAATGCAGGTACTTTCCTACAACAGTTGCCAGAAAGTGAAAATAACTTTCAGCATGTCAAACTCTCTATGCAGGGTACAGTTAAGGTGCCGGGAATGCCTGACTCTCTCGCAGAGATCCTGCTGGATCGGAATATGTATGAGCAGGGTAACCTTGACCTGACGCTCGCCTATGGCGACAGGGCACTCCGGTTTTCAGGTGCAGTTGCAGACGACTCTGGGCAGGGGGGCATGAATATCCTTGGAGATCTGGTGATCAACGACCATAACGGCGTTGAGATTACCCTCTCCAATTTTGGTGCCCAGGAGGATCAGCCTCTCGCAGGTACGGTGATTGCGAATGGTGTGCAGGTGGGTAGTGTCAGCGAAGCCAGGGGCTATACTACCATCGAGTACACGGACGGATCATTTGAGTCGTTCTGACGTGGGTAAGGGGCACCCGTATTGGCGGGTTGTCCTTTTTCTCATTGCATTAACAGTTAAGTCTGCGGCGGCGTCTGATCTCTATTTTTCATCAGAATCCTTCGCTTATAGTGAACCGGTACCAATTAACTCTTTATTGAATGATTGGCATGGTGAATTTTCCGGGGGAAGTGATGCGGTTTTATTCCACAAGGCAGAAGTAGGGTTCAGGTATGATGGATGGTCCCTGGGCTTATTACATCGCTTTGACTACGTTTTTCATGGCTCAGAAGAGGGAGTGGAGTTTTACTATAAAACTCAAAACCAGCTCCCTTTGATCGCAAATCATGACTACCCGATTGATGTTGAGGTGAGTCATTTTGAGGTAGCGGGACTCAAGTTTGGGAAGGAGTGGCAATTACGGGATGATATCACCTTCACCTTTTCACTCTCCTGGTTGAAGGGAGTGAGTCTGCGTGAAGGTGAACTGTTTGGTAATGCGACGACAGGAAGCTCTACAACAGACTACGATATTTCGCTGTTTGTAGAGGATTACTACTCAGAAGGGGATCTTTTCAATCGGGCTAATGTGAAACCTTACGGAAGACCGGATGGTAAAGGGTACGCAGTTGATATTGGCGTTAAGTGGAAGGTCAGTGACAGATTTAAAATAGAGGCCGAGGTGACTGATCTACTGGGAAAACTCTGGTGGGATCAAGCGCCTTACACCAAGGCCGATATCAATCCGGTTGCTAAAGTGTATGACAGTCAGGGTTACGTGCACTACACCCCGGCACTATCGGGAATTGAAGGCTTTACGGATTACCAGCAGAAATTGCCTTGGAGAATGCAGGCTGATGCTGAATATGACTGGACAGATGATGTATCTATTACGGGGCACTGGCTGCACACTAATTACCTCGATCTGGTAGATGTTGGTGCTCGCTGGCGGCCTGGGTCTTCACTAGTCTACTCAGCCGGTTATGGGCTGAAAACAAAGGCACTTATGCTAGGCCTACACGGAAAATTTGGTGGAATCGCATTGGCTTCTGATAGCCTCGATTTCAATCAAGCCCACGCCTTTACCATGAATGCGTGGCTACAGATTAAATTATGAACATAGGGTACAGATAACCTGCGCCTCAATGGAATTGAACAAATAAAATAATGAAGGTTACGATGATAACATTTCGTGGATACTCAATTTTATCAGCAACGCTTCTATTGCTCATGTCGTCTACCGTCCAGGCTACGGGCAGCTTATGGGGAGATATGATCTGGGATGCGGATGTATGGGCCGCACAGCTGATAGATACTGATGGCGATACGGTTGATGATAGCGTCGATAACTGCCCAATGGCTCCAAACATAGATCAGAGCGATGCTGATGGAGATGGCGTGGGAGATGTATGCGATACCAATGGTGACAGTGATGGTGATGGCATACTGGATGACTGGGAGCAGACTCATTTTGGTAATCTGACCACAGCGAGTGCCACATCAGACAGCAACGGTGATGGTACGACAGATCTTGATCATTTCAATGCAGGCAGCAATCCGAATAACGGTGCCAACCCCGTGGGTAACAGCGAAAGCTATGACGTTGATCTGGCCCAGAGCATCAACACCGCTGCCCCCGGTGTACTGGACAACGATACCGATGGTGACGGCGATGCACTAACGGCAGTAATCGAGACCTCCCCCTCTCATGCCAGTGCCTTTACCCTCAACAGCGATGGCAGTTTTGACTACACCCATGACGGCACTCACACCGGCAACGACAGCTTCAGCTACAAAGCCTACGATGGTGAACGCTACTCCACGGCTACCACAGTCACCCTGGTATTACATACCCAATCCCAGGCAGACGGTGAACTATCGGTCTCACCCGGATACAATCTCTTTGGTGATGAAACCCTCAGTGATTGCTCCACCAGTACGCCAGTGAGCTTTACGGTCAGCAACAGCGGCTCAACCGCACTCACCCTCGGCAACCTAAGCTTTGATGGCCCTCACTTTGATCAATTCCAGTTTGGCGCGGATAACTGTTCTGGCCAGACCATTGCAGGTAGTGGTAACTGCACGGTTGAGGTCAAGTTCTGCCCCACCAGTGATGGCAACAAGGGTGCTGAGCTACATATACCCAGCGATGATGCGGAGAGTCCGATTATAGCCGTACCCCTGTTTAACAACGAGAGTGAGGCCGAAGAGGCTCGTCGGCGTATGCCGCCGGTGCTTAACGGTTTGCGTATTATGGATGGCACGGTTGAAGAGACAGCGCAACTACATGCAAATACCGCCTATACCATCGAATGGTCACTGCTGGGCTATCATGATAGCTACCGCTCTGTTGTAGCACTATTTGATTGCAGTGAGACCACCACCGGGAACTGCGGCAACAGCTACTCTGAAAATTTCCTTGCCACGGGCCTGTTAGCGGCTGATACAACCCAGGCCGGAAGCTGGACCTACGGTAGCCAGACCTCCACCCAGTTCAACTTCAGTACCAGTTTCACCCCATCAGTAAGCCGCTTTGGGACGGTTAAGGATCTGGTGTTACGTTTCTATCACCTGAGTTCAGATGATCAGGCTTCTGGTCAGGGGGGGCTATCACTCATTATCCCCGGCAATATTGCTGGAACCTATTACGATCAATCAGGGCGGCGTATTCAGCGCCAGGTAGGGCCATAGCTTTAAAATCGCCCCCCCCAAAAAGATAAACCATTGATTGGTTAATTGTAATGCAATAGCCCTGCAGGCAGGGCCTTGAAGAGAGATGATTATGAGACGGTCCTATACCCTGCTTACCGCCCTGCTTTGCTGGATGCCGGCCTTGCCTCTATGGGCTGCTACAGATATCGACATCAGTATCAACCCGGTATACCGTACCTTTCCAGAGGCTAGTCTACAGAGCGAATCTGCTGCGCAACTCATTGTCGTCACCAACCACGGTGGTTCTGCCTTGGCTATCAATACGGCACAATTGGAAGGACTGCATGCCGATCAGTTTGCCATTGTTACCAATGGCTGCACCACCACTACGCTGGCAGCATCCGGGGGGAGTTGTTCTGTGGAGGCAAAGTTCACCCCCACCAGTCGTGGTACAAAAATGGCTCGATTGGATGTGGTTTTTAGCGATGCTAGAACCCTAAGCGCCTTTCTCAGTAACAGCGAGGAGGTGACGGTGGAGTCAGAGCGGCGTCTGCCCCCCATACTACTGGCCCTTGATATCCCTGAGAAGATGGAAAATGGACAGACCCACACCCTCACCTGGAGCCTGTTGGGCTACCATGACGATTATCAGACACAAATTGTATTTTTCAACTGCATTGACATTAATGATAGCAGTTGTGGTAACAGCTACTCAGATCCAGGGAGGTTTGATGAGTCTGGGGTTCTGACACCTGTGACCTCGCGTGCAGGTGAATGGGCCTATAACGGCACCACCTCAACAGAATTTGACTATAGCTACGCCTTTACACCGACTGGTTTTACCGTTGATACCAATATTGTTGTGCGTTTCTACCGCAGAAATATGACCGATGCAGCCGCCGTTAAAAGTAGCCTGTCATTGATCATACCGGGTAATCTTTCAACTACTTATTATGATACCGAGGGGCGGCGCTTGCAGAAGACCGTTTGTATCACCCCAGGGTGTGCTACACCTTAATGGGTTACTGGAATGTATGACATAAGCTTTGGTAGGAAGAAACCGGTTTGTTGTGCTGTACTGCTATTGTTCGTGCAGGGCTGTGACCAGGAACCCGCTGTACTGGAAAAGCCAGTGATAGCCCCAAAGGTGCTGAAAACAGAAAAAATAGTGTATAGAGAGACCGCAGAAATACCACCTGCGCATAAGGAGAAGGAGGCTGCTGTGGTCGCCGATACCATAATGCAGCGGTTATTACAGATTGATACCGGTGTAGAAGGCGATGCGGTGGTTGATACCCCGGAGTTCGCATTGACGGGAAGTGGTAGGAATATAGCGCCAGGTATTGGGATGTCACAACCACATAGCTATACAGGAAGTCAGCGGGTAAACGACTCTTTGGCGGTGCCCCCATTCTCTGCATTTACCCAGAGCACGGGCATTGCTACAGTGTCTAGTCTGGAGGAGCAGGAAAAGGAACCGCTAAACGAAAAATCAGTGCAAGCTGCTGGTAGCTATTGGCAACCCTACGCCGTACCAAAGAGAGCTACGGTGACAAAAGGAACTGAAACGGCAACTATTGAAATGTCTTCAAAGCTTGAGGTTTCTGTGCCAATAGCACCCTCTCAACTGCGCGTTGCTATCGCTGTTGAAGCAATTAGATCGAGTTGGGCTGGACAAGCCGATGTGTGGCGCTATGCGGTCTACAGGAAGCTGGAAGCTATACCGCAACCGGGTGAGCCTGATACACTAAGATTTGAAACGCTGGGTTCCAAAACCTTTTTTCAGCACAACGGGTTGATCGGTGGTGCTACCTATTATTTTGCCATCGCAGCAATAAATGATGACCTTGTAGAGGGGCCTTTATCAGCTATTGTTGGGGCAATACCAACAACCGGGCAATTAGCGCAGGCGGATGACCGTGCACCGTAGTAATGGCGAATAAAGTGCGGAAGCAAAAAACAACCCCGTTAGATGATTATAATGGACCCCAAATTCAAGGCAGTAGTTTAAAGTGAACTGGGACTACGTCCCATCTACCACCAGAAAGAGGTATGCGTAGAAGACCATCTGTTTATTACCCTATCATCTGGTACATACCACCCGCACCCGACTCAAGACAAAAGGTATCCACGATAGTTGGCAAACGATACGCCGTAAACTGGAAAACCAGCGGCGGATTACCGTCAGCCTCAAACGGGAGGATGGCAAAACCATCCACCTTCGCAAAGTAACACGAGCAGAGCCGGGCCAAAAAGAGATCTATAGCGCCTTGGGTTTAACGACTCAACCGGGAGAAGTTCAATCAACCCTTATCTAGCCTGATACCCCATCACCGATAAAAACAAATCTGTAGTGCCATAACGGGCACAGCAGAGTAAATATTCGGCCACGCCATACCCAAGTAAATCAACGCATTAGCGAATTCCGAAAGTTCCGAACCAAAGGGTAAACCAATAAGTCCTTGATTGGTACACTCTGTTTTCCTGATGGGCCAAGTTTACCCCGCCCTTTAGTCTGACCTAGAAGCATCCAGTTTGCAGCCTTGTAGCAGGTGCCCTTAAAGCGAGGTTTCTCCACAAAGGTTTCTAGCAAGACGGGACGATAACCGTATTGTGCCTGCCAGTGATCCGGCAGTGCTCTGGCTGCCATGGAGAGTATTTTGGAAGCTAAATTATGAGATCTGATCCAGGGTAAGATCAAAAATCGAGCATTGTTGACGATCAGATGGAGGTTCCTCTGGCGTTGTTCGTGGCTCCAGCCGATAAATTGATCCCGTGGTGCGGTCTGCCAAGCTGCTGCACCAAAGCCCAGTAAGGCAATGAGCTGATGATTGGTGTAGACAAAATATCGGAGCTGCGCACCCGGCAGTAGCTTGTGACCCAGGTAATGGTAACGGTGGATATACTCGTTCCAGAGGCGTGATTGCTTTTTTTTCTTTACCTGTTCCAATCTCAGTGGTGACAGCAGGGGCGCAGGCATCACGACGGTCTCACCCGGATCTGTTTTTGCAGTAATACGAACACTGGGGTCTGGCCGTTTGTTGCGAGGTGGCGGTAGTTGTATATGTCCGTCCTCCTGCATGCGCAGCATAGCCACCCGGGCGGACATATCTTTCAGTCCGCCATCGGGTTTGTACCAGGCAAGTGCCTGGCAGGTCAGCCGTGATAACTCGGCGCGGCTGCGCGTCGCATCTTCCGCAATGAGTGATTGAATCCGTTTGATCTCCTCATCGCTAAAGTCACGACCACAGTAACGAACACTCAAGGGGGTTGCGGGCGGCTGAGTATCTCTCTGCGCCGCTCGTCCATCTGCCAGGGGATGAAGGGGGTGATATCGTCTGGCATCCGGCCACCGTTTTCAGCACAGGCAGTGAGATAGCGACTTAGCCAATGTCGGGGGTTGATGCCCCAGAGCACGAGTGTCTGCAGAATGGAAAATAGAGTAGCCGCCAGCTCTGCGCTCCAGATACTGCCCGAGCCGTAGTAGGCCTTGCGACCGGTGACCGGGCCGCGTACCGAATTCTCGGCAAGGTTGTTATCCAATGGTACCTCGGGATTTTCCAGGAACAGGATCAATCCCGACCAGTGGTTCAGCAGGCTTCTGTAGACCTTTATCTGACGTTTCTCTGCGCTACCCTTCACCCCTACGAGTGAAGTGGCCTTACGGCCTGCCTGGCGATTCTCTTCCAGGACGCCACTGACGCCACTGACGGCCCGGTTGGCCTCATCCCACATCGCCTGCAGGTGCTCCTTTACGGCCTGTTGGCATGAGGAAAACTCTGCCGACTGTTCGCTCAGCGGTTGGTCTGACTCCCACTGCGCCAACCGCAGCTTATTCAGGTGGTAGAGTGTGCCAATGTGTTCCTTCCATTCCAGTGTCCAGGGCTCCAGGGTATCGAATGAACGTCCTGCATCCAGGAAATCACGCCGCACATGAGCCCAACAAAATGCCAGTAGAATGGCCTCGGATAGCCGGGCCAGTTTTTTATAGGCGCTGTATCGATCACAAACGATGATCACTTGATCACGCTGTAATCCGGCAAAGTGCGCACCGGGTACTGCCGTGCTACGGCTGGGATCAATGCAGTAGTAGATGACCGATTTAGAGCGGGTCACCCAAAGGTACCAGCGGCTGCCGTTTTTGCCTTCAATCTCAACAAAAACCTCCCAGCGGGTCTCGTCGTTGTGGAATAGCGGTTCGTTCATCTGTCGGCAGTAGAGGGCCTCCATAACCGGTGTGAACAGCGGTACAATCGTATGTAGGCCACCGGCCACGGTACCTGCAGATACGGGGAGCCCCTGATCAGCCAGATCCTGCAGCAGACGGTTGGTGGGCTGACCATACTGAAATTTCTTTAACAGTACCTCGACCCAGAAGCTCACAGCATAGGGACTGCGGGGGATAAGCCTGGCCGGTGGGGGTGCGGTGATGATGGCCGGCGTCTTCTCACAACTGCAGCCCGGGTTACGCGTATAGCCCGGGCGGTGGATGCGGCGAGTGTGTGCTGCTACGTTCACCTCGATGATCTCACTCACCTCATCCAGCGCAGGATTGGTGATATGAGGCAACCCACAGGTGGCACACTTCTTCGCCTCTTCCGGTAGGTCTCGTTTGTCGTGGATTATGGGCAGGTCGGGACGCTTTGTGCGGCCATGGCCCTTACTGTTGGGCTGCTGCCCCCGAGGTTTTCTTGGGGCATCCTCTGGTGATCCTTTTTCAGAAGCCCCTTTGCGGTTGTTTTTTTCACAGCGCTTGCCAAAGAGACGGTTTTGCAGATCCTTTATTTTGCCTGCCAGGCACAGTATCTCTTGTTTCAGTTGTTCAACCTTTTCCTTTGCCTTGGCGTGTTGTGCTTTCCAATAGTTAATCTGTTGGGTCAGATCAATGTATTCCTGTCTGCTGATGGATACCATCTCTTGTGAACATGGTGTTGATGCGAGCCTACAGCAAGCGGGCTGCGAAATCGGGAACTCTGGTTGATGCTGGTCAGGTGAGGTAGTCTCCATGGGCTACTTTATACCTGAAAAAACCTCCTGTGTCCCGCTGTTTCATTCTTTGGGTGGGTGGGGTGGCCGAATATTTACGCACCATGCACACAACACCACTCCCTCCTATCAAAAATACGGATTGATTTCAAATAAAAATCATCTGTAGACATTAAGGATAGGTATG
>JBEVXT010000809.1:0-8822 GCA_040505955.1 Sedimenticola sp.
TGATTATTATTTAATTTTACCGCCCAATAGGCTACTCTCTGCCTGCAATTCGGCGGGTAGGGTTATATTGGACAAGCATCCAAGTAAAATTGCCAACTTTTACCACTGTTTTCCTTTTTATGCTAATCAGTGGAAAAATCAATCGAACTTACAATTGAGGAAAGATCATGGGCGACATTTCCGGGGTGACTCCAGCGGCGGGAGAGAGCGCCGTCATCCAGACTCAGGTTGTTGTGCTGGGGGCCGGGCCGGGCGGATATACCGCCGCTTTCCGTGCTGCCGATCTGGGGCTGAAAACAGTGCTGATCGAACGTCACGCCAGCCTCGGTGGAGTCTGCCTCAACGTCGGTTGTATCCCCTCCAAAGCGCTGCTTCACGCGGCGGATGTAATCAATGAAGCAGCAGAGATGGAACAGATGGGGATCAGCTTCGGCAAGCCGAAGGTTGATCTCGACAAATTGCGTGCTGGCAAGGAGGGGGTGGTAACCCGCCTCACCCAGGGACTTGCCGCCCTAGCCAAACAGCGCAAGGTGGAGGTAGTTCAAGGATGGGCCAGGTTTGAATCACCCAACCGTATCGGTGTCGATACCGCTGACGGTCACCGCACCATCGAGTTCGAGAACGCCATCATCGCCTGTGGTTCCCGGCCGGTGGAAATTCCCGGCTTCCCCAACGACGACCCCCGGCTGATCAACTCCACTGGTGCGCTGGCGCTGGCGGATGTGCCGAAAAAGATGCTGGTGATCGGCGGCGGCATTATCGGTCTGGAGATGGGTACCGTCTACAGCACCCTGGGCAGTCAGATCGATGTGGTCGAACTCCAGGCGAGCCTGATTCCCGGCTGTGACAAGGATCTGGTGCGGCCGCTGCAGAAGCGCCTCAACAGCAGGTTTAACGCCATCATGCTGGAGACCAAGGTGACTGAGATCAAAGCCCAGAAGGGTGGGTTGAAAGTTATCTTCGAAGGTAAAAATGCGCCGGAGAAACCCCAGACCTACGACAAGGTGCTGGTGGCGGTAGGGCGTCAACCCAACGGTAAACTGATCGGTGCCGATCTCGCCGGGGTCAGCGTTGATGAGCGCGGTTTCATCCCGGTGGATCAGCAGATGCGCACCAACGTGCCCAACATCTACGCTATCGGCGATGTGGTGGGCAATCCCATGCTCGCTCACAAGGCGACCCACGAGGCGAAAGTGGCCGCCGAGACCATTGCCGGACAGCACGCAATGTTTGATCCCCTCACTATCCCCTCGGTGGCCTATACCGATCCGGAAGTGGCGTGGATGGGACTGACTGAGATCGAGGCGAAAGAGAAGGGTATCCCCTACGAGAAGGGTGCCTTCCCATGGGCCGCTTCAGGCCGCGCCCTTGGCATCGGTCGTGACGAGGGGATGACCAAGCTGCTCTTCGACCCCGAGAGCAAGCGCATACTCGGCGCCGGTATCGTCGGCGTCAATGCTGGAGAGCTGATCGGCGAGACGGTACTGGCGCTGGAGATGGGGGCGGACGCCGAGGATATCGGCCTCACTATACATCCCCACCCAACCCTCAACGAAACCATCTGCTTCGCCGCCGAGATGGCGGAGGGGAGTATCACCGACCTGATGCCGCCGCGTAAGCGCAAGTGAGGTGATTAGGGCAGGCGTATAAATTATTCAGAACACACCCCGTCATACCCGCGCAGGCGGGTATCCAGGAAACTGAAAACATTTGCCTACATGACAAAGGCCGTCATACCTGCGTAGGCGGGTATCCTGTGATACAGAGTGCTGGTCTCTTTGGGAGCCTACATGGCTCCTTTTGCGCTTCTTACCATGGTCGACAGGGCATTGGCGTGGGCAGCAGGCCCAGGTTTTTGATCCCTGCCGGTGTAACTACGGTACGACTATTGTCATAGTCCGCTTAACAGCATATAACTCCACCGGGATTTTGGGAATTTGTGGACTTCATGGGTAGGGATTCCTATTCTTCAGGTGCCAGATACTGTACCACCAAAAGTGCACTCTCCACCCTGTCCAAATGATCAAAATGACAATGGAGCCAAAATGGTAGACAAACAAAAAGACCTGCTGAGATTCAGGATCGAGTTGGTTGGAATCCTGCCCCCGATCTGGAGGGAGGTTTCTGTTCCTGCACGATACACATTCTGGGATCTGCACGTCGCCATTCAGGATGCAATGGGCTGGTTCGATAGCCATCTCCATGAGTTTCGGCTTGGTGGCCGTGGGCGAAATGCAGGGATAGTGATCGGAATGCCGGACGAATTCGAAATGGAAGGATATCCAGAGAGGCTGATCGAATGGGATGTTCCTGTTCTAGACCACATTTCACAACCGGGTGACCGGATTGAATATGAGTACGATTTTGGCGACGGGTGGATTCATGAACTAACGTTGCTCAGCATAGAGCGGAGGGAGAGGGGGCAACGCTATCCAAAATGTATCGCCGGAGAGCGGGCGGCTCCACCGGAGGATTGCGGCGGTATATCGGGATACCGGATGCTGGTGGATGCCCTGCTGGATCCGAAACATGACGAATTCGGATCCATGTGGGAGTGGATACCTTCGGGCTGGGGGCCGGAAGTTTTCGAGGCGGTGAAGGTCTGTTTTGACAATCCGACCCGGCGCTGGAAGCTTGCCTTTTTACTGTAGCGGTCTGAATAATCCACCAAATAGTAACCTTTGTACGGGAGGCTCGTAACTGTTATCAAATAATTGGTAGAATCATCCTTCGCACCGGTCATGTATGAACATGCCAACTCATGGAAAGGGAGTGCAGATGAAGCTGGTAAATCATGCAGCTTACGGGAAGATTCAAAAGGATCCTCCTGCTTGGCTGCCACTGCTGGATCACATGACCGATGTGGCGTACTGCTTCGAACGGCTCTGCCGTTGCCAATTCACACGCCGCGCTTTGGAAAAGGCCGCTGAACGGAGTCTTGCTGAGCAGGATATCGCCCGATTGTCGGTAGTTGCCTTCCTCTACGACCGGGGTAAGGCCAACAGCGGATTTCAGGTGAGACGCTGGCATCACAAAGAACGACCAAGCTATTGGCCCGATCCGACCGGACATGGCCGGGAGACCATCCTCCTCTTTTCCGACTCCTCCTTTGCTCATCTTTCCGATGCGCTTCCCCTGGAGCAGATGTATGAATGGGGTGAAGAAGCGCTGGATCATCTGCTCACGGCCAGTATCAGCCACCACGGTCAACCGATTGTTGATGATCCGTCAACGCTATCGGTAAGTCTCTCCCCGGCAAACTGGAAGCCGGTGTAGAATCGCCATGGATGATGGACAGCTTGGCCCGCTTGTAATCATCGAGTCGGAGACCGGCAGCGGCAAGACCGAGGCCGCCCTACTGCTCTCCGCTACCCTCGGCAGCAGCGCCCGTAACCACTATCACAACTTGGGACGATTGGCCGCCGGATCCACACTCCAGCAGGCAGTCGATGCCGACTATCCGGCCATCTCCGATCACAACGGCCTGCGTCCCATGCTGGTTACCGGACGCACCAAGAGCGTCCAATGGTCCCTGCACGACTGCATGGGTGATCCCGCCGCCATAACCACACTGGTGATTGAGGCTGTTCGCGTAGGGGCCAAGGTGCTGGTGGTACGCAACACGGTACCTGCAGCAGTGGGACTCTTTGCCGAGATCGAGAAGCACCCGCAGGGGATCAACTGTCTGTTTCGGGTCGAAGGGGTCACCACCCTGCACCACAGCCGTTTCAGCAAGCAGGATCGTCCGTTGCTTGATAGTGCCGTCGAACAGACCCTGGGCAAGAAGCGTGACCCCGGTGCCTGTATCGTTATTGGCACCCAGACCCTGGAACAGAGCCTGGATATCGACGCCGACCTGCTGATCACCGACCTCTGCCCCATGGATGTGCTGTTGCAACGCATCGGCAGATTACATCGTCATGCACGGGATGAGAGCGAACGACCCCCCGCCTATTCCAGACCACGGGCATTCATTCTGACGCCTGAATACCACGATCTTTCACCGTTGCTGAAAAAACCGGCTCATGGCCTGGGGCGCTTCCGCGATGGCGGGGGTGTCTATCCCGATCTGCGCGTCATTGAGGCCACCCGGCGGTTGATCGACAAACACCCCATGATTGAGATTCCAACCGACAACCGCCTGCTGGTCGAAGGGGCTACCCACCCTGAATGCCTGAAAAAGATCGGGCAGACGATGGGAGAGGCATGGGAACGACTGAGCGGGGAAATTACAGGGGACACGGCGGCAGGCCGCACCGTGGCCAATCTGCACATACTCGAAATTGATAAGGCTTTTGCCCAGGATAGCAACATGGCATTTCCAACAGACCACAAGATTGCAACCCGCCTGGGTGCGCAAAACAAGCTGGTCGAATTCGATCCATCATTGACAGGCCCCTTTGGCGAGGCACTGAAGCAGTTGCCCATCCGCCACTATCTCTTACCCAAGGGACTGGATCCGGATGCCCAACCCACCGCCATCACCGGGCAGGATGGCGTCATCGAATTCAATCTTGGCAAAACCCATTACCGATATAGCCACCTTGGCCTGGAGCAGACCAAAAATGACTGATCGTTATAACGTATCCCACCGGGTTGAGGGTCAGTATCAACCCGGATCAGATGACAAGGTGTTACTCAATCGACTGGGAATCACTGATACAAAACGCATGGAAGAGCTGGAATTCGATCTGCTCGCAAAGATGCAGGGACAATTGCTGGACGAGATCGAAGTGGATCAGCCGATAACCGCCGATGATCTGTGCAACTGGCACCATCAATGGTTGGAGAAAGTGTACGAGTGGGCGGGCAGCTATCGTGGCGTAAATATGGCCAAGGGGGATTTTCTCTTCGCTGCCTCGCACTTGGTTCCAAAATTGATGTTGGACTATGAGCGTGATTGCCTGCGGCAATTCACGCCATGCAACGGTATGGGAGAGGAGGCGTTATGCGAAGCACTGGCGATCTGCCACGTCGAATTCATCCTCATCCATCCGTTCCGCGAAGGGAATGGTCGACTGGCTCGTGTATTGGCAACGATCATGGCGCTTCAGGGCAATGCGCCCCTGCTGAACTTCGGGGGAATGGAACGAAACAAGGAACAATATATCCAAGCCATCCAACTCGGCCATGCCGGAGACTACCAACCTATGAGGACAATTTTTTCCCGGATTTTGGCAGACTCGAACCCCTGAGCGCCGCCTCATGAGTCGAATGGAAGCGCTCGATATAGATATCCGCTGGCCTGCCGGTCTCTACCGCAGTAGAGGTTGCCAGATTGACCGCCAATCGCTCATCGGTGTCGCTCCGATGGAGATAGCGATTATTCGTAAAAAGAGACTTGCTTTTCCTGCTCATCGGTAGTTGCCGGAGAAACCCTTGAAAGAGAGAAAACAGGTGTGGTTACCAGCCAACCCGATAAATGATCGAGCCATCAGGAGCACCCCATGACTTGCCACTATTCGCTACTGGACGAACCATTGATCCGCGCCCGTGGCGTCGATAGCGGCGAACAGTCCTATTATAGCCTCCCTGGGCTGTTCGTTGCCATGCAACACGATCAGATTCGTGATTTTCCCGCCCTGCGACCCCACCAGCGCCACCCTTGGCACGCCTTCCTGGTGCAACTTGCCGCCATCGCCCTGCACAACTATCCGGCGGCCCTGCTCAATCGTGAAGATGCCGGACTGGCCAAGCGCCTGCCCATGGGCGATGCGGTGCGCACCCGCATCACCTCCCAATGCCTGAAACGGCACTGGCGCGTCACTGATGACCGCTACGCCCTGTCGGAACTGGATGTCCCGATGGCACACCTTCACAGCAGCACCAACTGCTTCGGCAATACCGCCTCGATCAATTCCGGTGCACCGGATAGCACACGCATCCGCCCATACTGCCGCTCCGTCACATGCAAGGCACGCACATGGCCTTCATCCGGCACATCAGCGGCCATTCGTTTCAGCCGCTCTACGCCCGGATGACCGAGAGCATCCAAGTGATCGGCTTGATTGCGGATCTTGCGCTGGATGATGCGTTGCCACAGGCGCTTTTTCAGCGGCAGTGAAGCGGCAAGCTGGCGCCGGATGGTCTCTCCCTGGCGGAAGTGGGTGTGAAATGGCAGTAAGGCACCGTTGGGCAGGTGACGCCTATCGACCGTCATCAGCAATATGCTCGATTCCATGCAGGCTGAAAGCAGGGCGGCGGTCACAGTGATGCGCGGTGTGTCGAGTACGATCCAGGAGAGATCCTCCAGGGCGAAACGCAGGTCGCCCTCCTCCCGGGCCACCAATACGCCGTTATCCCGCAGGCTCAGGTGGGCGGGGTTGGAGATGAACAGACCGCGCCATGACATTGATCGAATTCTCCATAGACGGTCGTTGAAGTCGTGGTTTTCTGGTTCCCACGCGGTGCGTGGGAACCAGAAATAAGGGGTTATCGAGAAGGCTTTTGGCGTATGGCGCTCCACTTATACGCCCTATGCAGCCCCGTAGGATGGGTTGTGGCACGAAACCCAAGCCGTACGCTTTCTCGCAGCGGGGATGATGATGGGTTTCGTACCTCAACCCATCCTACGAACTGTGGACGTACCCCCTTCGTCATCAGCTGCCGGAGGCGCCAGCCTCAAGCCAGTCCCCACCGGGCCCTGTGGACGTACCCTCTGCGTCAATCACAGCCTGCTTATCCATTGATTTCTTTAATGAATTCACCATAGGCAGCAGCGGATTTTCGGGGTCGTCCTGCCGATGTCGGCCCATCAGGGTCTTGTTTTTTCCCAGATAGAGGCGCACTCCGACCATTACATAGTCGTCACCGTCACCGGTGCCGCCCGCCACCAGCACCGACCAGCCGGGTTTGGCCTGCCACTCGGCGCCGAGGCTCAGCATCTGGTCGTTGTCGTAACCGTCGATGCTCGCATTCAGGGCGAAATCCTGGTTGGGATAGTATTTAAGGTCAAGGCCGTAGTAGGCGTCGGTTCCCAAGTCGCCGCTCTGTTCGCCCAGGGCTGCGCCGACAGTCCACTGGTCGCGGTAGAGTTCGCCTTCAATGCCGAGGCGGTCAACGTCCTGACTGCGATAGCGAACCGTGGTGGCGGTCAATCCCACCATGTAGCGTTCGGGGTCACGATAGAAGAGGTGCGCGGCCAGGCCGTTGGCATCATTGTTATCGACCTCACCCACGGCGCCGTCGAGCTGCAAGCCGAAACGTTCGCCCAGCGGCGCGGTGACGCTGCCGGCGATAAAGCCCGCGCCGTCACCACCAACAGTGCCACCGTCCACTTCCAGCTTGCCGTTGAACCCGTCCACCGCTGGGCCTTCGGCCTGCACCGTGCCAGCCAGCCCCAGTGCCAGCACCGCACCGGTCAGCAGGGTGGTCTTTTGCCTGCCGAACTCCTCGAAGATGGAGAAGGTCGTCAATTCGTCTTGTTGTTTGCTCATGGTCGGTTCCTTATCGGTTCCTTAAATGAGCCGGGATCGGATGTGATGGGTGGAAAAAAGCCAATTCCATGAGTTTTATAGCAGTATGCGTGGTAGTGACAAGCGCTGATTACGGCTTGCTGTTTCCACGCGCCCCTTAATCCTTCGGCACCCGAAAGAAATCCTTGATGTTAGCGGGATTATAGACAGCAAGCTGGATTTGGGTCTGACGTTTGAACTCGCTGCCGGGGAATAGCTCTCCGCCTTCGGTGAAGAGCCCGCGTACGGCATCGATGGGTTCAATTTCCGGTACGCCCGAATTTTGGGCTATGCTGTGCAGGTGGCGGGTTACCTTCTCTTCGGCCCATTCGCGTGCACGGACGGGATCAGCTTTCCAGAAGTAGACACCCGGCCCCAGCCAATCGTAGTCCTTAGTTGTCTCACTCCATCGACTACTAATGTAGTATCGGTGTCTTGGTCACGGTTTTCAAAGAGATGAAACCTTTGTTGGTAACTTCTCAATAGTTCCGTGCTACCACTTGAGCATAGGGTCAAATGGCATTGGGGTCGGAGTCGATTGCGTTGATAAAGGTGTATTTGCCAACCATCTCGGCGCAATCGACTCCGACCCCGGAGAGTATATCTTCAACCTGTAGCCTGGGTTGAGCTTGCGAAACCCGGGAAATTTATTGCACTTACCCCTGGGTTTCGCTCCACTCAACCCAGGCTACGGAAAGGTTCGAGTAGCAATTAACCCTCCTGACTATCGGTGGAGAGCAGGTACCTGAATAGTTACCCTTTATTTATCAATTTGCGTCCATTCGCGTTCATTTCCGGCTGATAACACCCCGCCGGACAACCTGGTCAGAGAATTACGGTGAAGCTTTACTACCGGGAGTACGGCAGCTATAGCGATCAGCGACCAACGCTGATACTCCTTCATGGTCTTCTGGGTTCATCCTCCAACTGGCACGGCATCGCCCGCCAGCTGGAGGCGGGGCACCACATCATTGTTCCGGATCTGCGCAATCACGGCCGTTCCCCCCACGCTGACGATGTCGGCTACCCGGCGCATGTCGCCGATCTACTGGAACTGCTCGACGAGCACGGCCTCGACTCGGTACAACTGGTCGGGCACAGCATGGGCGGAAAAGCGGCAATGCAGCTTGCCCTGGAGCAGCCGCAACGGGTCTCCGCCCTGGTAGTTGTCGATATCGCCCCGGTCACCTATCCCGATCGCTTCCAAACCATCTACAGTGCCATGACGTCCCTCGATCTCTTCTCACAGACAAGCCGTAATAGCGCAGAACATCAGTTGATGGCTCTGTTGCATGACAAAGGGCTGTGCCAATACCTGTTGCAGAACCTGGTGCGGGAGGGGGAGGTGTGGCGCTGGCGGGTCAATCT
>JBEVXT010000810.1:0-20353 GCA_040505955.1 Sedimenticola sp.
GAATGATAAAAGCGTTGGCTGCATGTGCGGTGATTGGGAGCACTGCACGCCAGCGCGACTGTTCCAGATCACGATAAGCGGCAACAATACCGATAAACTGGGTGGCGATATCCAATTCCCGATGTACTGTCTGCTCGGTTCCGGGGGGAACTTCTATTTCATCCCGGCCAAGCAGGTCGTTCGCCAGGAGGTTCTTGTCCGGGTCGGTCAGATCAAAATAATCGGAGCTTTCGAAAACTGCAGTTGATTTAAGCTCGTAGTAACGAACAACGATCGGGGAAGATTGTCCCTGGGTATTCGGATTCAGGTGAATTGAGGAGAGAAAATTCATCTCCACTGTAGCGGGCGGTGGGGGCTCTTTGGGTTTCATGCAACTAACCAAAAGGAGCGACAGCAGTACCAGTGAGCCGGTTATCAGCTTATAGCGAGAGTGCATAGAATACTTCCTTGGATTTGCTGGTGAGTCATCAAAATTATTATTTTTGTGAATATGATTTTCAATTATGGTGAGTTGGCTGTATTAGGCTCAAAGAGAGATAGCCAAGCATCTTACATGCCAAAGTTTTCTTGCCTCTGTTTTAGAGTCCATCCACAGAAGTATAGGGTATTTTTCTCTAAGCAACACCCCCTGCTAAGTGAAAAATTCCCTGACTGTTCTGCTTGTCGCACCCTACTTGGATTACTTGTCCTGTATGAGGTTGCGTGCTTGGATGAGTTTTGATGTCTGCTCCTGATAGGCACGGGCAAACTCCTCTCCAAAGAGATCCTGAAAATTGTCTTCCGCCTCGGAAAGAACCTCTTTGTACTTCTCTTCAAATTGCTCCCAGTACCAGGATTTCTTACTCCCCAGCAGGCTGCGCCCCCCCTTACTCTCAAAATAGCGCTCCAGAGCGCCGGGTTCAAAGCGTTTGAGCATGGAGGAGAGGGCCGCCTGCATACCGGCCATCACCGCTAGCTGGTGGGCCTCGATATTTTCCATCGCTTCATTTAGTGCTTCGCGGGGTGGAAGATAGGCATCACTCTGGGGAGCCAGCAGGTTGCGCAGTGCATCGTCAATGCTGGCCGAAAACTTCAGCGGATTGTTCTCCACCGGTCGTATCGTCGTCAACTGCATACGGAATTCGCTCTTAATTTCAGCACGGGCCCGCAGCACCTCCATAAGACCGCCGACCATTTCCCGCATCAGCTCACCGATGGTTTCAAGAACCGCCTCTGATTCTTCAGGGGCGACTTCCATGTTTTCCATGTTCGCGCCTTTGAGTAGAATTTTTAAGGCGGCGACGCTACCGTTGGACGAGGTCGTCCTTTGCATAGTCGGCTGTGGAGAAAGGTTTGACTGTGGCTGTGACGGGGGTGGCGAAATTACGGCTTCCGGCGGTGGGATGGTCGCTGGTTGCCCGGTTATCTCCATATCTCCAAGGATGTCCCAGTCATCGGGGATACTTTGCGATGATTGTGAAAATCCCCCTTGTGCCGGGATGTTGCCACTCTCTGGAATACTTTGAGGTGGCTGGAAGAATTGGTTTTCCGAGGGAATGTTGTCGGCCTCAGATGCACTTTCCGGAAAGGGAGTAGAGGCTTCTCTCGACATACTGCCGGATGCAGAAAAAAAATCATTATTCTGAGGAAATTGTCCGATCTCATCCACACTATTGTCGAAGAGACTGGAAGGTGTGGAAGGAAAGTGCTCTGGAGTTGCGCCGCTGCTCTCCAATTGAGGGAAGCCCCTATCTTCCCCGGGTGTAGGCGCCAGTAAGTCGTTCTCAATGGCGTGAGGCAAATTGTCACCGAATGGGGATGCTCCCATCGCCGGCAACTCCTCGTCAATGAGTATTTCAATCGTGTAGTCCCCGATTATCAGGCGTTGGCCATTTTGTAACCCCGCACTATTGTCACGCCCCAGAGGCTGGCCACTGTCGTCCAGGTAGAGCCCGTTAGTGCTGGTATCAGTAATGACGAAGCGGTGATCCTGAAAAGAGATCATCGCATGCTTGCTGGAGATGAAGCGCTCGGGATCAGGCAGAACAAACGCATTGCCTGGGGTACGTCCCACAGCTCCCCCTTGCTCATCGATGACTGTCAATAGAGGGGCCGTCGGTGGTTGATTCTGGTATGTAATGACCTTGAGATGGAGTTTCATAGGTTTTTGGTAAGTATTTCAATTTGGTATTGAAGACAATTCTAGCCCTGTTTGACGTTATTGGGCAGTCCCGATTTTATTTCAGTGTAATTTATCTAGTCGTGCCTTGGGTATTGTGGAGATCATTGCCTTTATATTAGGATGGATCGCTGCATCACAGATCCTTGAAGCACTTTTTTGGATAGATGGCGATGCAAGTGAGAGGTGGGATGGACATATTGGCAGGTGGGAGAAATTCAATTGGGCGGATGCTTGGTTGTGGATTTCTCGGATTAGTTGTCGCTTTTTTCAGTGGGCATGTGTTGGCGCAGGGAGTGCCTGAACCTGCAGGCCAGCATACTTCTACCAGTGATGCCCCGGCCTCTTCAGAGGCAAAACTGTATGGGCCGGTCGGCCAAAATGAAAACATCTTAATGATTGCCCAAGGACTGCCACTGCATGAGCAGTTCTCGGCGTATCAAATAATGCGTGGTTTCTACCTCAACAATCCTGAAGCATTCACCAATGGGAATATTAGTTTGCTTCGCGAGGGTGTTATGTTGACGATTCCGGATGCTTCGGCAATTGCGGATGCCTCACCTTCGCAAGCCGTCGAGTTCGTACTCGGTGCAACCTTCAACGTGGCGGGTATAACTACTTCAAAAGTGGCGCAGGTTGAAACTACAGATGCTTCATCTGAGGAAGCTCTATCGGAAAAAGAGGTGGAGGTTGCTGATCAGGGTGTTCCTGGGGGTATAGAGAGTGACTTCCCCTCTCGTGGTGTTTCTCTACCGGAGGAAACCGCCGGGGATGACAGCTTTAATTTTGTAGTGCCACCAAAGCGGGAGCGCCTACCGGATGATAAAACCGTCAGGATCAGCCGTATTGTCGTTCAACGCCTGACTCCCAGAGATCAGTTGTCTGACAAGTGCAAGACCGTAGAGTCAGTTGATGTCTGCCCGGTGTGTCTTGAAGTGGAGTCCGAGGGCTTCTGCGCCATCAGGGTGGTTGATCAGGATCTGGATCAAATACTATCTGAAGCACTCAAGAGCTATGGTAATCAGCTCACTCTCTTTGATCTTGAGGATGTAGCGGGTAGCATTACCAAGTTCTACAGAGAGCGTGAGCTTATTCTCGATACCGCCTTCCTTCCACCGCAAACCATCACCGATGAAACACTGGTCATCCATGTACTCCAGGGACGCCTTGGCCAACTGACCGTTAAAGGCAATAAGCGTTATCAGCCGGACATGCTATTGGCACCGTTTGCAGAGCTGGCGGGTGAACCCGTCTCGCGTGCGGCAATCACCAGTGCGCTGCTTAATATATGGGAGTATCCAGGTTTTTCCCGGGCCGAACGTAAGTCACGGTTGACCTTTCTGCCGGGACAAACCACCGGGCTGACCGACCTGGAGCTAGAGGTTTATGAAGAGGAGTCCCCTTATAATCTAAGTTTTTCACTGGATAATACAGGCTCAGAATATACCGGTGTCTATCGTCTTGGTGTTGATGTGGTGTACAACAACCTCACCGGTAATGCGGATCGCCTGTCTGGCTCCTTGCAGCGTAATTTTGACCCCGCCAAAGGCAATTTCTACTCTCTGAAGTACGAAAGACCGGTCATATCATCCGACTATAGACTTGTTGTGGGTGGGGCCCGCAATGCTTTTGATTTGGGACAAGAACTGGCAAGCTTCAATATTGAAGGCACCGCCGAACAAGTTGATGTCACCTTGGAACGGGCCTTTGTGCGCTCTTTTCGCAAACGACACACAGCCTTCGCCCGACTTGCCGCGAAGAGAGCCGAAACCATCAGCAACAACACCCAGACATCGGAAGATAAGTTGACGGTGCTGGAATTTGGCACCGACTACCTGTTCGCCGATGAGTGGAAAGCCCCCGTCGGTAAGGCCAATCAAACCCTTGCTTCCGTAGTCTATTCACACGGCGTCGGTGATCTGTTTGGCGCCATGGATGCGAAGAATGATCCCGATTCAAGCCGGACGGGCTCCTCCGGTGACAAGGCCGGTGGACAGTTCAATAAAGTCGTCGCCGATATCACACGCAAGCAGCAACTATCCGCTGACAGCTGGCTCTGGTTGCGTCTAAATGCCCAATACTCACAGAGCTTGCTGGTCTCCCTGGAGCAGATGAGTCTTGGCGGCCCAAACAGCGTAAGGGCCTATCCCTCAGCCGAGTACCTTCGGGACAGCGGCTATTTTGCGTCTGTTGAATGGGCTACCAATCTGCCGTTTCTGGATAAGCATCCGCTACCGGAGTGGTTGGCGGGTAGTCGAAAACTGAGTTGGGGAAGGGCGTTGGCCTTGTCACTGTTCGCCGATCATGGGGCTGGCTGGCGAAATGAGCATTTGGGCAATGAACAGCATCATGTTCAACTGACGGGTTATGGTGTGGGGCTGAGCCTGCAGACGCCGAAGGTGTATATCAATGCCTCATTGGCCTCACCCCTCAATAGTGAAGCGCCAAGTAATGGGCACAATCCTCAGTTTTTCATTAGTGCTGAATTTCAGCTGTTCTAGTTTGAGGTGAGATTGAAACACTATCAGTCGTCTAGGAGCCTGTCCGGCTTATTTCACTGGAATGTACGTCTTAATTGCTTAAAGATCGAAGGCAGGAGTCTGGATCTATGAAGAAGTATGCTCAGAAAGGCATAGCTGTCGTTCAGGCAGGTGTTTGGGGGTGTGATCAATTGGGTGATCAAGGGATCAGAACGTGTATCCGCTTGATACGAAAGGCGCTTCCCTTCTCCGTAGGTGCGGTCATAGGGCTCTCTAGCCCTGCCTTCGCAGAACCCCAGGGAGGGCAGGTGGTCGGTGGCGTCGGGAATATCAACAGCCCGGATGTGGCCACCACCCTGATCCAACAGCAATCCCAGAATCTGGCAATCGACTGGCAGCGCTTCAATGTGGATTCTCACGAGCGTGTCCGTTTCGAACAGCCCTCCGCCTCCGCTGCCGTACTCAACCGTATCTTCGACCAGAATCCCAGTCAGGTTTTCGGTTCCATCGAGGCCAACGGCCGCGTCTTTCTCAGCAATCCCAACGGGATCATCTTTGGCTCCTCGGCCAGGGTCAACGTGGGAAGTTTGTTCGCTACCAGTCTGAATATGGAACCGGGTGATTTTATCAACGGCCTGTACGAGATGAGCGTGGCCGATGGTGAATCAGCTGGCGTGATCATCAACCAGGGGATCATAAATGCCGCCACTGGAGGTTCCGTCACCCTGGTGGGTGGTGCGGTCAGCAACGAAGGATTGATTATTGCCGATGTGGGTTATGTCAACCTGGCCACCGGTCGCAAGGCAGTGGTGGACTTTCGTGGTGACGGCTCGATCCGTTTCCAGGTGGATGAGGCGGTGCTGGAGAACCCGGTCGGCCTGGATGCGGCCGTCAACAACAGTGGTGAGATACACGCCGAGGGCGGGCAGGTGCTCCTCTCCGGTAATGCTGCACAAGATGTATTCACCAGAGTAGTCAATAACGATGGCGTCATCCGCGCTGGGCGTATCGACGATTCCGGCGGCACCATCCGTCTGCTGGGTACCGGTGGCGATGTCTATAACAGCGGCAGCCTCGATGCCTCCTCCGGTAGTGGACAGGGTGGTGATATCGATGTGCTGGGTGATCGGGTGGCTATTATCGGTGACGCGAGTATCGATGCGTCAGGCACCACGGGTGGCGGCAATGTACGTATTGGCGGTGACTACCAGGGGAACAATCCCGATGTGCAGAATGCCACGCATACCTATGTTGGATCCAATACAGTCATCGCGGCCAATGCTACTGATGCCGGTGACGGTGGGCGGGTAATTGTATGGGCTGATGAGGTGGCTGGTTTCTATGGAGGTATCAGCGCACGGGGTGGAGCAATCAGTGGTGATGGTGGTTTTGTTGAAACTTCCGGCAAAGCATACCTGGAAGTGATTGGAGCTACGGTGGACGCTTCTTCATCGAGTGGTACACCTGGAAATTGGCTGCTTGATCCTGCAAATGTGACCATCGAAGACGCTGCAATAAATAATGGTACTTTTAATGGGGGTACGCCGAATAAATTCCAACCTGACGCATCTCAAGCCACGGCAGTGGCCGACAGAAACACTATCCAGACCTCCTTGAATACAGGCACATCCGTCACGATTCTTACCGCCAACAATGGGACTGACGGTGGTGCAGACGGTGATATCACGCTTGTGGATAGTATAACCACCACCTCACCCGCCGGAGCGATCCTTACCCTAACAGCGGCAGATGACATCATTCTGAACAATACGATAACGGCATCGAATAGTGTTCTAAATTTAACCCTAAGTGCTGCCAACGGGAATGCTGCTGATGGCGATAATATACAGTTTAATTCAAGTATAAATTTAAATGGCGGGATCCTGGATGTCACGGCGGGTGGTGGTGTGACTGATGGTGCCGGTGGGGCTATTACCGCTACCACCCTGAGAGTCGATGCGGGTGCTGGTAATTCGGTTATCCTGGACAGTGGCAATCACAACATCACCAATCTTGAAGGCTCGGCCGGTGGAGGTCTGACCCTGGATAACGGCAATAATGCGCTGAATGTGAGCGATGACATTGATACCTCCGGCAGCGGTGGAAATGTAGTGTTGAGTACGGGTGCTGGTGCCGTGACCATTGGTGGGTTGATCGATGCAGGTGCGGGAGATGTCACCATCAACACCGATTCGTCCATCGAAGAGGGGACCGATGACAACAACCGGGAGATCATCAGCACGGGGACAGTGAGCCTGCTTGCGGGCACGACCATTGGCGGTGGTGGAACAGACACACCCTTCCAGGTGGATACGGCAAAACTGGTGTTGAGCGGGACGGGATTTGATGTGGCTGTGGTGTCGGGTGACAACGACCAGACCAGGGATCTGACGGACCTGACGGTGACGGCGGCGGCTGGAAACAACGCCCACGTATTGAGCGCGAAGAATCTGACATTTACGGTTACGGATGGTGCCACCGACTTCACCAACTTGGCAGTGGCGGATACATCGGGGTTGAATTTTAGTTTCACAGCATCAAACGCAACGGCAGGTGAGGGAGATGTCAACGTGGGTGCCATCTCGGTGGGATCGAACACGGTGAGCCTGACCTCGACGGCGGGGAGCATCATCGACAATAGCTCGGCGATCACGGCGAGTGATCTGACACTGACGGCTAACGGAGCGGGCCAGGCCATTGGAGCCACGGGTGCCGGTGCCATTGACGTAACCCTGAGCGGCAATTTGACCGCCAGCGCCAACAGCGGTGCCGGAGGTATTTTTATCAATGAGGCGGGAACCCTTACCCTGGTGTCGGTGAACGCCGGCAGCGGCAACGTGGAACTGACGGCAGCCACCAACATTGTGGAGTTTGCCAACGATACTCTGGCGGATATCACCACCTCCGGACTAGTGACCCTGACTGCGGGTAACTCCATCGGTGCCACCGACACCGATAACGAGTTGGACATCGCCACTGCCACAACCCTGGTGCTGGATGCCAACGACCACCTGCGAGTCCGTGGCGGAGGCCAGACCCTGACCGATCTGGCCCTGACCCTGAATCCCAGTGGGGCGGCCACCTACGACCTCACTAATTTCGCCGGCCTGACCGAGACCGTCACCACCGACGGCACTGACCTGACCGTAACCACCCTGAGCCAGGCAGGGCTCAATCTGACCCTGACGGTGGACAGCGGCGACGTCAACCTGGGTACCGTGAATATGGGTGCGGGCAATGTGGCCGTTGCCGCCGTGGGCGATATCATCGTCTCGAATAACGGTGTACAGACCACCTCCGGCACGGTGAATATCAACTCATCAGCCGGTGCCATTAAAGCAGCTGAGGCCAGCGACGCCACTGCCAACGTCACAACGGGTGGAGGTGCTGCAACAATCACCTTGGTGGCCAATACTGGGATCTCGGATAGTGGCACGGACGGGTTTGATATCGATTCCAATGGCGGGGCGGTCAACCTCACACGCGATGGGGCAGGCTTGGTGAATGTCGATTACTCCTCCACTGATGCGGATGCGGTAACACTTACTGTAACGGACAACGGAACGGGGAATCTTGAATATGCCAGTAGCGCCACAGGTGCCTTGACGCTGGGTGCGATCACACTGCCGGATGGTACCTTGACGGTATCCAATGGGGCGCAGATCAACGTGACAGGCCAGATCAACACCACAGGTGGCACCAACGATGACCTGAGCCTGACGGCTACGGCGGGCAATATTGCCTTGAGTGCGGTGGCGGATTTGTTGATGGCGGGTGGTGGAGCAGTGACTCTGTCGGCTGCGTCCGGCAGCATCACCACAGCGGCGAACGATTCGCTTGCCGACATCAAGACCACTGGTGCGGTCAATCTGACGGCGCAGGCGATAGGCGCGACCAATGTACTGGATGTGGACGATGCCACAGCCCTGACGCTCTCGGACACGGGTGCAGGCAATATTCAGGTCGAAGAGCTGACGGACACCATCGCGGAAACTAATATCACCGTGGGCAACACGGGGTACGGTTTGATAGACATCAACTACTCTGGTACAGATACCGTAGATATCAACGACAACCATACGCTGAATGGTATCGCGCTGGATCATAATTTCAGCTATACAGCGACGGTGGGAGACATCACTGTGCCGAACGGCGGTGTTGCTACTACCGGTACGGGAACGGTTTCTTTGAATGCGGTGGCGGGGGCGATCAAGGGATTTGAAGCGACGGACGCCATGGCCAACGTCACAACGGCGGTGGGTGGTTCGGTGACCCTGGGGGCCAATACGGGGATCTCGGACAGTGGCACGGACGGATTTGATATCGATTCCAATGGCGGGGCGGTCAACCTCACACGCGATGGGGCAGGCCTGGTGAATGTCGATTACTCCTCCACTGATGCGGATGCGGTAACACTTACTGTAACGGACAACGGAACGGGGAATCTTGAATATGCCAGTAGCGCCACAGGTGCCTTGACGCTGGGTGCGATCACACTGCCGGATGGTACCTTGACGGTATCCAATGGGGCGCAGATCAACGTGACAGGCCAGATCAACACCACAGGTGGCACCAACGATGACCTGAGCCTGACGGCTACGGCGGGCAATATTGCCTTGAGTGCGGTGGCGGATTTGTTGATGGCGGGTGGTGGAGCAGTGACTCTGTCGGCTGCGTCCGGCAGCATCACCACAGCGGCGAACGATTCGCTTGCCGACATCAAGACCACTGGTGCGGTCAATCTGACGGCGCAGGCGATAGGCGCGACCAATGTACTGGATGTGGACGATGCCACAGCCCTGACGCTCTCGGACACGGGTGCAGGCAATATTCAGGTCGAAGAGCTGACGGACACCATCGCGGAAACTAATATCACCGTGGGCAACACGGGGTACGGTTTGATAGACATCAACTACTCTGGTACAGATACCGTAGATATCAACGACAACCATACGCTGAATGGTATCGCGCTGGATCATAATTTCAGCTATACAGCGACGGTGGGAGACATCACTGTGCCGAACGGCGGTGTTGCTACTACCGGTACGGGAACGGTTTCTTTGAATGCGGTGGCGGGGGCGATCAAGGGATTGGAAGCAACGGACGCCACGGCCAACGTCACAACGGCAGTGGGTGGTTCTGTGACCCTGGAGGCCAATACGGGAATCTCGGACAGTGGCACGGACGGGTTTGATATCGATTCCAATGGTGGGGCGGTCACTATTACGCGCGACGGCACGGGCCTGGTGAACGTAGACTACTCCAGCGCGGATGCGGATACTGTTAGCCTTACCCTGGATGCGGGTGGGTCGGGAAATATCGAATACGACAGTGAGTCCACCGGCACCCTGGCCTTGGGGGCTGTCACCTTTGCCGGGGCGGGCAATCTAACAGTCTCAGCCGGCGGCGGCATTACTGATAGTGGCAATGATGTGACCGTGAATGGTACAGCCTCGTTCACCACCAGTGCTGCGAATGCAACTATCGATCTGAGCACCCTGGTAGTCACCGGGGCGATTGATGTTCACACCAATGGCACCACCGGCCACGCTATGCTGGTTAATGCCACGGCTATCGATTTTGCCGCCTCAAGTGTGGGCGGTAACCTAACGGCTACCGCCACCACAGGCAATATTACCGATAGCGGCTTGGTAACCGTGGGTGGCACCGCCTCATTCACCACCAGTAACGCCAACGACGATATCGATCTGAGTACCCTGGCGGTGACGGGTGATATCGATGTCAACACCAGTGGTGCCAGCGGTCATGCCACCCTGGTCAACGCCACGGGTATCGATTTTGCGTCCTCCAGCGTGAGCGGCAATCTAATGGCAACCACCACCACCGGCAGTTTCACACAATCGGGAATTCTGAGTGTGGGGGGTAATACCACACTCCAGGTCAATGACGCCGATTCGGATGCGGATCTGGGTAATGCAGCCAATGATATTGTTGGAGCGGTCAGCTTTACTGTCGGTGGTGTTGGCACCTACCGTGATATCTCGCTACGCAATGTGAATGCCTCTGCTGCCTTTCCGGTGATGTCGACTGATCTGAGAAATTTGACTCTGGTATACAACAATGCCGCTATTGCACTGCCAATGTTGACCTTGACTGGTAATCTCGATATCTCCGCCGGCGGTAATATCACCGATAGCGGGTTGGTATCTGTGAGTGGCACCGCCTCATTCACCACCAGTAATGCCAATGACGATATCGACCTGGGTACCCTGGCGGTGATAGGTGATATCGATGTCAACACCAGTGGTGCCACCGGCCATGTCACCCTGGCCAATGCCACAACTATCGATTTTGCGGCCTCCAGTGTGGGCGGTAACCTGACGGCAACAGCTGATACCGGCAATATCACCGATAGCGGCTTGATAACCGTGGGTGGCACCGCCTCATTCACCACCAGTAACGCCAACGACGATATCGATCTGGGTACCCTGGCGGTGACGGGAGATATCGATGTCAATACCAGTGGTGCCGCCGGTCATGCCACCCTGATTAATGCCACGGCTATTGATTTTGCAGCCTCCAGTGTGGGCGGTAACCTGATGGCAACCGCCAGCACCGGCAATATTACCGATAGCGGTTTGGTAACCGTGGGTGGCACTGCCTCATTCACCACCAGTAACGCCAGCGATGATATCGATCTAGGTACCTTGGCAGTGACGGGTGATATCGATGTCAATACGAGTGGCGCCACCGGTGATGCCACCCTGGCTAATGCCACGGCTATTGATTTTTCAGCCTCCAGTGTGGGTGGCAACCTGATAGCAACTGCCAGTACCGGCAATATTACCGATAGCGGTTTGGTATCAGTGGGTGGCACCGCCTCATTCACCACCAGTAACGCCAACGATGATATCGATCTGGGTACCCTGGCGGTGACGGGAGATATCGATGTCAATACCAGTGGTGCTGCCGGTCATGCCACCCTGGTTAACGCCACGGCTATTGATTTTGCAGCCTCCAATGTGGGCGGCAATCTGACGGCAACAGCCACCACCGGAAACCTTACCGATAGTGGTGAAATCAATGTTGCCGGCAATACATCATTCACGGTGGCGGACGGAAGTGATATTGAGTTGAATACAGCCGGCAATACCTTCAGCGGCACAGTCGCCATTGCTGCATCCACAGGCACTATCAATGACGGGACACTCATTGGTGATACTACGCTTACTCTCGAGGCACTGACCGTTTCAGGTGATCTTAATGTAACCGCCAACGGAACCCTGGTGATCGATGGCGCCGTGACTTCGACAGGTGGAGATATCAGGCTGGTGGGTACAGGGAATGTAACGCAATCTGCTGACATTACAGCAGCAGGATCGGCAAAGGTATTTGCAGACACGGGGTCCATCACAATGGCCTCAGATACGGTTACCAGCGCAGGAGCCAATGACAGCGTCTACGACCGGGCTATTGTTTATACCGCCTCCGGTGATGTAACTATTGCTACACTCGAAGCAACGGCCTCTAACCTGACGGTAGAGGTAACCTCTGAGACAGGAGATGTACTGGGTGCTGCGAGTACACTGAATGATGTGAATATCACGGGATCGAGCGGTGTCACCAATACTACCGCAAATATCCATGCGTTGGCTGTGAATAAGGATATCGGAAAATCATCGTTGCCATTTCGTTTCAAAAACAGTGCACTTAGTACCATTAACTATGGATTAGATGGTGGCACTCTTTACCATAGTGGTGAAAGTAGCCATCAGCTTGCCATTCCGCCAATAACATTGGCAGAGTATCCCAGTCTATTTTCCTATGAGTCGAGCAGCGGTCTCAGTAACGTTGTGTTAAACGGTGGCTCTATAGTTGATGTTCCCGGGCTTATCTTATCCGGGTCATCTGGGGCTGCAGCTGCAGCAGGTGATGCATTGATGAATATCGATGCCGCCCTGCTGAAGAAAAGGATCAAGATCTATAACATCATTGGTCAGGGAATTTTGTTACCGAAGCATCAGCTTGATGAAGAGGGTGAGGTAGAAGAGGTGGAGGAGGGGGGCTTGACCTATTTGTTCCAGTCTCTGCCTTCCACCCTGGAAGGGTCTCTACTCATATTCCCTGATCCCTCTGAAGGACAGGAAGATCAGCCTCTGGATGAACTGAAAACGCTACGGTTGGGATTTAATTTTTAGTCTCTTGCGGTATATTTTTCGAAAAGAGCTTCTCTTTGGCTGGGTTTCTTAACGACTGAGGTTGAGTCATGCAACCACCCGACAGCGATATACAAAAAACATACACCCTGATGGAACGGGAAGGTGGCTTTGCAGTCTGTTCACCCACAGGCCGTGAAATCATGTTTTGTGCGGACAATTTCAGCGCATCCCATTACATAGCCCTCTTGAATGATGCGTACAAACTCGGCTACAAGTTGGGATATCGGGATGGCAGGGCACCCTGATGTTGCTGCAGTGGAGGATTTTGCAGTGCACAGACAGGAATGATGTGACATATTTCCAGCTCAACTACTCAATTCATAGGATTGAGTGCCGCACATTTATCATCGTCTTGAAATCGTGCAAAGATTAGCCTAGTTTGATAAGTGTGCTAGGAGCCTGCGTCTTGGTATAGGAAGTTTTCGCATGAACACTGCATGCGGTAAAATCGGAAAGAGGCACCTTGATCTCTCGGGAAGGATGCAAACCATGAAAGCCATAATATCGTTATTTCGTTATCTGTTTCGGATTGTAGGGTATGGCGAAAGCTGTCAGTCGCACGGCAGGATCGCCATAGGAGCTTCCCCAGTTGTATATGGTCTGCTCCTATGTAGCACTTTAGTGGGTGTTTCCAACGAGGCTTTTGCCGTGGATCCGATCGAGGTCACGGTAGAGACGACAGAGTGTAGCGGGGATATTGGTTTTTCCTCCTTTTTTTCCAGTGACCTGTATAAAATCCAGTCCGCAGATTGCTCCGATCCCAATGAGCCGGGTAAAAAGCTTCAGCAGGTGCTGCTCAAATCCACCTCCGGGGTCTCAAGTTACAACGTCCTTTGGGTGACCCAGGCCGAAGCCAGAAGCATTATGCAGCAGATCAGGGAGGCCCGTGGGGCCAAACTAAAACACCTGACCAAACCCAAGGTGATCATTAAAAAGGAGACGGTGATCAAGCACCAACCAGTGCCGGCTGCAGCGCCCCAGAGAACCAATACTACACCCCCTACAGCGGCATTGCGGGGCGAGCTTGTCGGCCCAACCATCAATGTCATAGATCCTCCCGTGGCAAACACTCGTTCCATCACCAATGTCATCACCCCGGCTGGAACCGAGGGGCGCCTGATAGTAGGCAGGGTGGATGCCCCGGCCGGTCTGTTGTCGCTGACCATCAATGGTCAGCCCTATGAAGCGGATCCACAGGGACTGTTCAAGGCGAACGTCTCTGTCAGCAAGAGCAAGACGCCGGTCAGCATCGTGGCTGTTGATAAGCAGGGAAAACGTAGTGAAGTGGAGTTCCGGCTCCTGCCCGAGGCTGTTCAGGAAAAATCCGTAGCCTCAGGCAGCGGCGGTGTGGCGCTGGGTGACGGGATGTTTGGAACCTATCACGCTCTGATTATCGCCAACAACCAGTATCAAAAGCTCGATGATCTGAGCACCCCGAGCAATGATGCCGATGCCATCTCGCAGATTCTGAAGGATAAATATGGATTTGTAGTGACCCGGCTGAATAATGCCACCCGCTATGAGATTCTTTCGACCATGAACAAGTTGCGTAAGAATCTGACGGAGAAGGATAATCTACTGATTTTCTATGCTGGCCACGGTGAGTACGACAAGACCAACAACAGGGGTCACTGGCTACCAGTGGACGCAGAGCGTGACAGCACGGCTAACTGGGTCTCCACCATCGCCATTACTGACATCCTCAATGCCATGTCCGCCAAGCATGTACTTGTGATCGCCGATTCCTGTTACTCCGGTGCTCTGACAAGAAGTGCCAATACGGAACTGGATCCCGGAATGTCGGAAGAGATTCGTATGAAGTGGCTGCGCGCCATCGCCAAGACCCGCTCACGATATGTACTCACCTCAGGTGGGGTAAAACCGGTACTGGATGATGGTGGTAACGGCCACTCTATTTTTGCCAATGCATTGATTGAAGCCCTCAATCAAAACCAGGGCATACTGGAAGGCTCGAAACTTTATCGAGAGGTAAAGTCTCGTATTGAAGTACGAACAGAGGAGCTGAATGTGGATCAGACCCCACAATATGCCAAACTCAAACGCACTGGCCATGAATATGGTGAATTTCTGCTTGTAGGAGAGAAGTAGGCGCGTGCCGACCCTCGCTGAGGGAAGGTGATTTCAGTGTTGTGCCGAATAGTTACTTTTCTTGTAACTATTCAGCACGGTAATCCGGAACTCAGACGTAGGAGCGAACTTGTTCGCGAAGAGCAGGTTTCGTAGTCCATCGCGAACAAGTTCGCTCCTACAACACCTCTGTTCCACCATATCTGTGGTTTTTAGGGGTGAGCTGAATAGTTACCTTTTCTTTCATCTAAATTAAAAATCGGGGTACTCAGACTCCAAATGAGCGATTTCAACTCGGCTCTAAATCAATTTTTTGCAGGCAAGCTGGATTTCAATGGGTTGTTGGGTGAGCTTGACCGGAAGCTTTCCGAGGATCCTGACTGCTCACCTCAGATCAATAAGTTGCTGGAAGATCTCCTGCGCCAGGATCGGCTCCCTATACAGATATACCTGGCCCTGAAGGAGAAGGTGGCCGGTGGTGGGTCTGTGGGTTCTCCTGATGCTTTTGGACAACCGTACCAGGGAGAAGAGGATAGTACCGCTGCAGTAGTGGATGACCTGCATACACGCATCTCATCTGCCGCTCCAAGCTCCCAAGGCGTCGCTTCCGCCAACATGGCTTTTCCACGGATACCCCAGGTTGGTGCCGTACTCAAAGGCCGCTTCGTGTTGGAAGAAGAGGTAGGGCGTGGCGGCATGGGTGCAGTCTTCAAATCCCGTGATATGCGTAAGGAGGAGGCGCGTGATCGGGATCCTTTTGTAGCGGTCAAGGTGCTGAATGAAGATTTTCGTGGTAATCCGGAAGCCTTTATCGCCCTGCAGCGTGAAGCAAAGAAGGCCCAAAGCCTTGCCCATCCCAATATTGCCACTGTTTATGACTTCGACCGGGATGACGATACGGTCTTTATGACCATGGAGTTACTTGAGGGCGAGTCCGTGGAACAGCTTGTGAAGCGGGTGAGTTCCTGTGGTCTTCCTCTGCAGGAGGCGCTTCCCATTGTGGGGGGTATGGTCAGTGGGCTGGAATATGCGCATGAAAGGGATATCGTGCACGCAGATTTCAAGCCGGGAAACGCCTTCATTACATCAGCGGGTACAGTAAAGGTGCTGGATTTCGGTATCGCCCGCGCCTTTAAGCGACCTGGCCAGACCGCCCTGGATGCTACGGTGTTCGATCCCGCCAAATGGGAAGCGATGACACCGGCGTATGCAAGCTGTGAGATGTTTGACCAAGCCACGCCAGATCCCCGGGATGACGTCTATGCCTTGGCTTGCGTGACCTACGAGTTGCTTGCAGGTCGCCACCCATTCAACAAACTTCCAGCCAACCAGGCGCGCAACCGAAAGCTTGAGCCTGATCCCATAAGGGCATTGAGCCAGAAGCAAAATCAGGCACTACGACGGGGGCTGGCCTTCAACCGGAATGAGCGCACTGCGAGTGCTGCTGAGCTGTTGGACGAGCTCAGGGGAGGTGGCGGTGCGGGATCCGGCCGTCTGCTGTGGATGGGTGCCCTGGGGCTGGCGGTTGCCGTGGTAGGCGGCGGCTCCTTCTATTACTACCAGCTACCCATGGATACACCGTCAGTCACCACTCCAGTGACAAAGGCACCCATCGTCGCACCGAAAAGTGTGGCACAGCCGGTAGTGGAAAACCTGGTGGTGGAAAACCAGGTAGTGGAAAACCAGGTAGTGGAAAAACCGGTGGAAAAACCGCTGGATCCTGAAACTAAGGCGAAAATCGAGCGTATACTGGAGATAGCGAATCTCCATCTGGCAATCGGAAGATTGGTGGAACCAGAGGGGAGCAATGCAGCAGAAGCCTACAGGGGGGTGTTGGAACTTCACCCGGTGAATGAACGGGCACTGGCCGGACTGCAACAGATTGCCGGCAATTATGAGCGGCAGGCACGTACGATCCTTGATAAAGGTGATCCAGGCAAGGCCCTGACCATCATTGAGGTGGGGCTGAAAGCCTACCCGGGGCACCAGGCATTGATGCAGTTGAGGCTAAAAGCCGGGGGCGAGGCCGGGAAATAAGCATCGAAGAATGGAAAACAGCTGTTACATTCGACACAATGGTGGTTACAACGAGAGCTTGTCCATACTACGGACTATGAAGATGAGATGGTAACTATTCAGTACACCCGGCTAAAAGGGTCTTTTTACCAGGGGTGAGCTGAATAGGTACGATGAGATAAGGTCACAGGCTAAAGGAGCTTGAATACCCATGTTAAGGTTGAAACAAATAATTCTAATTCTGAGTACGGTGTGTGCCATGAGCATGGCATCCGTGGTGAAAGCCGATTTTTTGGCCTACTCTGTAGATTCAGAGGGTGTCAGACGGCCCCTGCCCCAGAGCATCAGTAATATTGATGTGAAATACCTGGTCAATATTGAGTGGGGGAAGTATGCAGGCCCTAAGAACCGGATAGGTGTTCTACAGGTTGAGAACAACTCCTCATCATCAACAGTGAATGTCAACGGAGCCGGTGGCACCATGACGTATACCGCCGGTGGAGGGGGCGTTCCCGTGCAGGGTATCGAGGCGATTCTCACAGACGTCATGCACCGCACCGGTCGTTTCCGCCTGGTCGAGCGCAAGATGCTGGACAGGACACTTAAGGAGCAGGATCTTGGGGTGACCGGTAGAATGGCAAAACCTTCGGCAGCAAAAATTGGCAAAGTACTGGGAGCACAGTATCTGTTTCAGGCGGTGGTCACCAATTATGAGGCCGGAGTCGAAAATAAGGGCGGTGGTCTGGGTGGCCTGATTGGCGGCAGTGCCGGCTCCCTTCTGGGTAAACTCTCCATACAGTCATCCAAAGCAGTACTTGGCATGAACTTCCGGCTGATCAATTCTGAAACCAGCGAAGTGGTCTATACAGACCAAGTTCAGGTCAGTGTAGAGGAGTCAGGCATCAGTTTTGGCGGTGCAGGGTTTAGCGGTGGCGGCGGACTGGGCGGCTTTATATCGGATTACTCCAAGACACCCATTGGGCAGGCGGTGATCTCTGCTATAAATCAGGGGGTTTTTGGTTTGGTAAAACAGACAGGAACCTCCAGTGCGGTGGGTGCGGTTATCAAATCATCCCAGGGAAAGGTCTACCTTAACCTGGGAGATGGCGCTGTCACCGTCAATGAAGAGCTGGATCTAATGAAGGTAGGAGAGCAGTTGATCGATCCGGAAACCGGTATTTCTCTGGGAGGTGAAGAGGAGAGGATCGGCTCGGTCAGAGTTATCACAGTGAAAGAGAAGTACTCCATCGCCAAGTCGGTAGGAATCAAGTCATCAAGGATCAAGCGTGGTGACAAGGTGGTTTCACGCCGGACGGCGGATCCCCTGATGTTTGCTCCCAATTGGGAGGCCGCGGAAGAGAAGGGATTTTTTGGTGGTGGCAAGAGCAGTTCAGAATCCAATAGCAATAGTGGAAATATGTTCCAGGATTATTAAACGCAGATTAATCATACCAAGAGATGTTTTGTGGCTTCTCAATAATACTGAAACCCATCTCAATGGAAATGAAACTGCAGTTGTAAGAGCGAACTTGTTTGCGATCAGCTCCCGGGAGTATTTTTCGTGAACAAGTTCATTCCTGCAATCGGCTTCAGGATTATTGTGTATAGCCATCTGATCTTATGTGGATGGCGTATGGGTTAACCCCGGATTCCTTATGAGACTGGGAACACTACTGCGGCTCAGTGACCACCTGGTGATCGATCACCCGGATTACCTGAGAACCCAACTGTGCATTGCATCGCTTTACACAGCAGTTACACTCTTGTTGATCGTTCTGGTTATCAGCCTGGTCAGCAGAACCTACCATGTGGCATTTGTTATTAGCATCAGCCTGTTGCTAACCCTTGGTGTTCTGGCGGACTACTATCGCTACCACAACCCGAGCCGCATGAGTAATGCAATCATCGGGCTCCTCTACCTGTTTCTGTTGCCCCTGCCACTGCTGACAATTAATCATGACCATACCCTGATATGGACTCTCTTCTTCCCGCTCTTCGCCATCATTGTCAAGGGTGGGCGAAGCGGACTGCTACACACCGCTGGCTTCTACACCATCCTGTTTTCAGCGAACTTCTTAGGTCTCAATCCCGCTTGGAGCAGCGAGGGTCTGCTCCATTTTGTGCCTGCCACTCTGGCGTTCACTCTTCTCATCTACTGCTTCAAAGTCATCTATGAACAGGTACATGAAAAACTGATCGAGTTGTTACGACGCGAGAAAATGGAGAGTAAAACCCTGCAGGAGATTACCACTACCGATCCCCTAACCGGGCTAAAAAACCGTCGGACTCTTCAGAAGACCTTTACCAACGAATTAAACCGGGCAAAGCGCCATGGTCACTGTCTGGGATTTTTTGTCCTCGATATCGACCACTTCAAGCGCTACAACGACCAGTTGGGTCAGAAGATGGGCGACCGGGCGCTGCAGATGATCGCCAACATCCTACAAGCCGGAATGCGCAGAAGTGGTGATCACTCCTTCAGATTGGGGGGCGAGGAGTTTGCCGGTCTGATGGTGGTGGAGCGGAGAGATGAGGTGATACCCCAGGTGGAACGGTTGCGGCAAGCCGTGGAAGCAATGGAAATAAGCTACCCGTATGAGGGAGAACAGGTGGGTCTGACTCTCTCCGCCGGAGTACTCATCACCGATGGTGACGGATTCGAAAGTGCAGACGACATCTGTACGGCGGCAGAGAGCGCACTCTATGGGGCGAAGCGGGAAGGGCGGAATCGGGTTGTTTTGTTTCGGGGTGGTTGAAACAGTGGCTGTGGCAGATCTATACCATGCTGACAGATTTTGAAGTGGTATTTCGCAATTTAAAGTTAGAGTTGGGGTTGCATCCGATCTATCACCAAAAAAGTATATGGATTATTGACCCCAATTATTTTGTCCCAGCAGTTACCCCGGCGACTCATAGCTGTTGTCTGAATGCCATGCTTGTTGTGTACCGGCATCCCTGGATCATGCCTGTGGCTGTCTTTGTGACTCACAGAGTACGCAGAGAAAAGCTTTTTCTTTTACCTGCAACACGTTACGTACTTCTTCTGTAACTTCTCAATAAGGCCGTGCAGAAGGATCGCAATGACTCCTTTTCGAAACACACCGCGTCATGCTTTATAACACCCCGTCATGCTTTATAACACCCCGTCATACCCGCGCAGGCGGGTATCCAGTGATACGGAGCGCCAGCCTCTGGATTCCACCCTTTGGCCCGTAAACGGTGCACCTCTGTAGCACGGACTTATTGAGAAGTTACGAAGTTACCTTCTTCTCCTTTGAATTCTCTGCACTCAGGGTAATGAGTAATCTATGGTGAGGCTATCTCATGGGTCTCTATATTAACAGTGAATTGTCGGCCGAGCTCATCCTCGATAAAAATCGTCTCCTTTCCAGGAAGAAGTTTAAGCTCAACAAAATAGATCTCCTGTGCGT
>JBEVXT010000811.1:0-4137 GCA_040505955.1 Sedimenticola sp.
CTTGTCGCCAGCCTGCTTCTGCTCCTTCTCTTTCTTGTCGCCGGCCTGCTTCTGCTCTTCCTCTTTCTTGTCGCCAGCCTGCTTCTGCTCCTCCTCTTTCTTGTCACCGGCCTGTTTCTGCTCTTCCTCTTTCTTGTCACCGGCCTCCTGCTTCTCTTCCTCTTCTTTTTCTTTCTTCTCCTCAAGACGGGTGGCTGCTTCAGGATCGGTTTGGGCCAGCAGCGCCATTGCCAGGCCACGGTTGTGGCCAGCGTCTGCGTGGTTTGGTTCTTGTTCCAGCACTTTGTCGAAGGCGTTGACAGCACCTTCGTAATCTTTTTGCATGAAGCGGCTGTTGCCCAGATTGTAAAGGGCGTCCTGAAGCACTTCGCCCCGTTCTGTCAGCTCAAAGGCCTTTGCCGCCTGTGGGTAATCACCCAGGCGATAGAGTGCAACCCCGCGTCGATAGGGATCACTGAACAGTGCTGCGGCCTCGGCAAAGTCTCCTTGCTGGAACAGCTGTTCCCCCCGTTGTTCACTGTTGGCATAGGGGTTGCCCCATGCCGAGCTGGAGAGGAGAAGGAGGGTAATGACAGCAACCAAGGGGTGCGTGCTCATTGCTCCCTCTCCTGGATGCGACTTCTCCTGAATCTGGGCAGTAGTATCAGCAGCGCCGGAATGAGCAACCAGAAAAAACGTTCGTTCCACACCTTTGTCGTGGCTTTTGTCTCCTTCTGTGCTCCCTCGGCGGCGGCGAGTTGCAGGATTTTAGCGCTATCGTCAGCACGGTAATTGGCAGTCTGGTAACTGCCGCCGGTTCGTTTCGCCAGCTCTTCCAGTCCTAACTCATCGAGCTTCGACTCAATTACCCGCCCCTTTTCATCGAGGACAAAGCGCTCAAGCTCACCGGGTACCGGGCCACCCACATCTGTCCCGATGCCGAGGATATGCAGTGCAACCCCCTCTTTAATCAGCGTACTTATCTCAGCTTCCAGCCTGCTGTCGGCAAAGTCACCGTCGGAGATCAGCAGAATACTGTTGAGGCTCTCCTTCGGTTGTCCTGCTAGCAGCGTGCGGGCACGTATCAGGGCTTCACTAAGTCGGCTGCCCTTGAGCCGCACCAGGTCACCTGAGATGGCGGGCAGCAGTTTCCGGAGTGAGTGAGTATCCTCGGTGATGGGTGTCAGGACATGAGCCGCCGAGGCAAAGGCGATCAGGCCGATCCGCAGCCGGCTGTTGTTATCGATCAGATCTTCGATCTCCTGGCGGGCGCGGGCAAGACGGGAGGGGGCAACATCGGCGACTGACATCGAGCGGGAGATGTCGAGCAGTATGATCAGGTTGGCGCCGGGGGTGAAGAGTGAGATGCGGGTGTAGTCCCAGCGTGGCCCGGCGAGGGCGATCACCAGCAGGCTCCAGAGTAGCACCCAGAGAGTGAAGGTGCGCCATTGGCCGCTACCGTCGATGGAGTGGCTGCCGCTGAGGTGGGGCAGCAGGTGGGAATCGGCGTAGCCATCGATACCGGCGATTCCGCTGTGATTGCGGCTGTGTTTGAGCCAGATGCCGACCAGCGGGATCAACAGCAGTAGTCCCAACCACCCGGGTGAGCTGAAGTGGAAGCTGAACTCACTCATTGCCACTCCTTACCAGCAAGCGCATCCGCCCTTCGGGGAAGAGGCCAAGGAGTAGCAGTATCACCAGGGCGGCCGCCAACGGCCAGCGGTAGAGGGGGGTGGGGATGAAAATGGTGCGGGTCTCCGCTTCACTCTTCTCCAACGTGTCGATGTGCCGGTAGATTTTTTCCAGAGCATCGGTGTTGGTGGCGCGGAAGTAGGCGCCGTTGGTCAGTTCGGCAATCTCTTTCAGGGTCTTCTCATCCATGCCGATCTCGGTCTCTTGCCGGTAGTGACCGTCGCTGCCGCGGATCATGACGCTGTTGCTATTGCTGCCGACACCGATGGCGTAGATGCGTACTCCTTCTCTTGCCGCCAGCTTTGCCGCCTCCAGAGGGGGGATCAGACCGGCGGTGTTTTCGCCATCGGTTACCAGTAGTAGTACCCGAGAACCTTTTGGACGCTGCCGCAGTTTTTTTACACTGAGGCCGATGGCATCCCCCATGGCGGTGGCGTCTCCGGCCATGCCCGGGGTGACACCCTCGAGAATACCGGCAACGGCATTCAGGTCGAGAGTCAGTGGGGACTGTACAAAGGCCTGGTTGCCGAAGATGATCAGACCGATGCGGTCGCCCTTTCGGTTGTTGATAAATTGTGTCATGACGCCTTTGACTACCGCCATGCGGCTTACCGGCTGGTTCTTGCGGCTGAAATCAAGAGCGGTCATCGAACGGGAGCTGTCCACCGCCAGTATCAGGTCGTAGCCCTCACTTTTTGTCTCGGTGTGGGGCAGCAGCCACTGGGGGCGCATCATGGCCAGGGTCAGTGCGCACCAGAGCAGTGCCAAAAGCAGGGGACGGAGGCGGTTGTCAAAGTCGATCATCCGCCGGCGTCGATTGAAACTCTCTTTCAGCCGCTCAGTGGAAGGATGCAGGAGGGTGGTTCTAAGGCCCTCTGTCGGTTGCGGTTGTGCACTGTCAATCAGGCGTGGCCAAAAGTGCCGTGCCAACAGCGGCAATAGCAGCAACAGCGCCATCCAGGGCCAATAAAAATCAAACGAGTGAAGCTCAAGTGGGAGAAAATCAAACATGATGCCCCCGTTTGGCTAATGCCGAACCATACCGGTTACCCACCAGTTTAATCGCCGCGTTAATCAGTTCCCGCAACTCTTTGGTGTCTGTTTCCGTGCCGTCGGGGGCATAGGGGAGATGGATCAATACCTTCCCTCTCTCCAGCCAGTCGAAGTGATTGGGGTCTCTCTCGGCCAGCGATCTCAGCCACTCATCACCCTCTCTACCCGCCTCACCCCTGCGGCCGAAACGGGCCATGGCGATGCGCCGCAGCAGCAGGGAGAGTTCGCCTGCGCTGGTTTTGGACGCCTGGTGGGAGACCCTGCGCCGCAGTTGTCGAAGTGCTCTCTCTGCTTCGCGGTGCCAGCTCCCTGGAGGGTAGCGGTAGAGGTGGTGGATCCAGTAAACGGCAGCGGCGACAATCAGGCAGATCAGTAGGACGGTGAGCCAGGCTTCGTTTGTCAGCGGCCACCAGGGGGCGGGGTCGAGACCGTGAATGTCCCGTAGTGCACTCCTTGCTCCCTCTGTGACACCGGGGTTCATCAGCGCAGCACTCGGGTGTGAATATTGGAGCGCATGCCGCGCATTAGGGAGCTGTGGACATCCCGATCCGTGGCGATGGGAATCAGTGGGATGCCGAGGCGGTTGGCGCAGCTCTGGAGGGTATGGCGGTGGTTGAGCCAAGTGTCGCTGTATGCCTTACGGCCCTGTGAGTTGGAGGTGTCCACTTCAATCAGGTTGCCCTCCGGGTCGTTGAACAGGGCAACACCGATATCGGGCAGTTCGTGGTCGCTTGGATCGTCAACTGGAATCAGCACCAGGGTGTGGCGCTGACAGAGACGCCCGAACAGCGCTTCCAGAGGACGGCTGTCGCGGTTCAGGTCGGCGATGACAAAGATCAGGCTGCCGGTGGTGGTACCTCTCTCCGCCTGCTGCAGTGCGCGCTGCAGTGGGTCGCTCCCTTTCTCTTCCGGCAGCGCGGGTTGGGAGAGGGCCTTCAGCAGGCGCCAGAGTGCGCGGCGATCTTTGGTCGGGCGGAAATGGTGGGGTACATCTGCGGCATCACCGAACAGCAGGCCGCCGACCCGGTCATTCATGCTGTTGGCCGCCCAACCCAGCAGAGCGGCGGCCCGTGCCGCCTGGATCGACTTGAAGGTACCGCGGGTGCCAAAGCTCATATGCGGCCCCTTGTCGACACAGAGCACGATGCTGCGCTCCCGCTCCTCGTGAAAGATCTTTAGATGGGGCGTGTTGGTTCTGGCGGTTACTTTCCAGTCCATGTTGCGGATATCATCGCCTTCGTGGTACTCACGCACCTCCTCGAAGTTGAGGCCTGTTCCCCTGAAAAGTGAGGCGTAGAGTCCGCTGAAGCTGGAGTTGACCAGATGATGGGAAGCCAGGCCCAGAGTATGGGCCTGATGGCGCAACTCCAGCAGGTCGTCCAGGCGGGGGTGTAGTGCCATTACAGGTTCCTA
>JBEVXT010000811.1:4237-38346 GCA_040505955.1 Sedimenticola sp.
GATGATGGGAAGCCAGGCCCAGAGTATGGGCCTGATGGCGCAACTCCAGCAGGTCGTCCAGGCGGGGGTGTAGTGCCATTACAGGTTCCTAGGAGCCTGTCCGAGAATAGGCACCGTAGCGAGGGAAGTCCATTTTGAGTCATTTTTTTCGGTCATTTGAGGCGAATAGTTACTCATATTTAACGAAAATGAGCGGAAAAAAGGGCCAAAATGGGGTTTCCGCAGTAGGTGTCCTATTCTCGGACAGGTTCCTAAGGAATAGCGACCATTTCCAGGAGACGGGCGACGAACTGGTCGTTGGTGACTCCTTCTGCTTCCGCTTCGAATGTTAGCAGAATGCGGTGGCGCAGTACTTCCGTTGCTACCTGCTGAATATGCCCCGGTGAGACGAAATCCACACCATCAAGCCAGGCCCTTGCGCGGGCGCAGCGGGCGATGGCGATGGAGGCGCGGGGAGAGGCGCCGAAGCGGCACCAGCGTTCGAGTGTGTCGTCATAGGCGCCGGGCCGGCGCGTGGCCTGGATCAGGTCGACGATATAGCTGTTGAGCTTGGGATCGAGGAATACCTCTGCTACGTCCCGGCGCATGGCGAACAGATCAGCCTGAGGCAGGGGTTGGGCGGGGGCGGGCGGAGCATCTTTCTGCTGCTGGCTGTCGAGCTCAAGAATCGCCAACTCCTCCTGACGGTTGGGATAATCCACCCATACCTGCATGAGAAAACGATCCAGCTGAGCCTCCGGCAGATGGTAGGTTCCCTCCTGCTCAATCGGGTTCTGGGTTGCAAGCACCATAAACAGCTCGGGCAGGGGGTAGGTGCGATGACCGACGGTGACCTGGTACTCTCCCATCGCTTCCAGTAGCGCTGACTGAACCTTGGCCGGGGCGCGGTTGACCTCGTCGGCCAGTAGAATATTGTGGAACAGAGGGCCGTGGCGAAACTCGAACTCCCCCTTCTCATGGCGATAGATATCGGTGCCGATAAGATCCGACGGCAGCAGGTCCGGGGTGAACTGGACGCGGTGAAAGTCCCCCTCAATCGCCTCTGCGAGTACTTTGACTGCGGTGGTTTTAGCCAGTCCCGGCATCCCTTCAACCAGCAGATGGCCGTTGCTGAGGAGGCAGACCAGCATACTGTCGATCAGTTTCTGTTGACCGATGATGCGGGAGGCGAGGTGTTCTCTGACAGGATTCAGGTCAGTTGGATTCATACGACTACTGCTATCTGTTGTGGCCGTGGAGTCCGATTGTGCTGGGCTCGGTGGCTTGGCTTCATGGTACGGGCAACCTCCTTCTGCCCTATTCAGACCATAGTCGGCGATTATTCAGCAGCTTGCAAGTAATTGAAGTTTTCCGCAGCGGCGACGCACGAACAAATCACCCAAGCCGATAGACACCAGATCCAAGAGTTTCCCACCCTGAAGCTTGAAAAATTCAGAGCAGTTCAGAAAAACCCACTCTCTCCCGGGCAGAGAGAGCACCAATATGCGTGCCCACCGGGTGTCAGGCAACAGCCCGCCGCCACCTGTCCGGCAAGTGGTTACAAAATCAGGTAAGGCCTGAATTAGACCAATCGGAGCTTGAAGGGGAGCTTCAGTTGCAGTTCAACCTCCTGTGGTACCAGCCATGGGCCGGTGAGGGTGCTGCGGATGAAGCCGATTGCTGCGCGAACCCCAAGTTCCAAAAACAGGCCTGCCAGCTCTTTGGAAAAACGGGCCAGTGCTACCGCGTCAAACAACGGTTGGATTTTAGTTATCCTGCCCCGGAAACCAACTCCTTCCGCGTCCAGTCGTTCGTGTAGCGCCCTCGCTCCGTGCATTCATACCGGACAGCATGGCACAGGACCTGAAACCGGATATCGTCACCTTTAATGAAGAACGAGTAACCCAGTGAAGACGGCGGTATGTAACGTCGCACAATGGCAGGCTCAGCAGAGCCTTCACCGGTCACGTTGGCAGTCGCTTCAATCTCATCCACGCCTTCGCTGGTGGGGTCGATGCCTTCACCCCATTGGGATGTGGGGTAGAGCGCACCGCAGGGGAAACGCTCCGTAGGAAGCACTCCACGGAGATCCGGGCCATCAGTCGCTGGCTCAGGTGGCCCGATGAGCTGCTTGCGCACCCAGTCGATCAGCTTCTTTCGTGGTTCAATGAACATGATCCCTACACTTCTATCCCGCCCTGAAATACCGCCGCCCTGGATCCTGCGGGCTCGTTCCGATCTCTCTCACCAGACCACGCTCAACCAGCTTGAGCAAGCGGCTGCGAGTGGCGCGGGTGGTCAGACCAATTACGGTGGCAATCTCCTGGGTCGAAAACCCGTTGCCTGCAGCCAGGGCATCCAGAATGACCTGGTCGGTTTCATCAACGCAGGGGTCGCCGGTGCTGGTAGTGTGGATGGTCACGCGGAAATGGGTGCCGATTTCTTCCAGAACGGGCGACGCCAGACCCGCATCGCGGCAAACCGCCACCATGCGCTGGATGCCGCTCCCCCACTGTTCGATCAATCCCAGTTCATGGAATACACGACCGATGACGCGATTGCGCAATTTGGACACACCTTGGAGCAGATCATCCACCGTCAGACCAAAAGGCAACAGGCCAGGGTTTTCCACTTCCAGCCGGTCATCGAAAATGGAAACCCGGATGGGCGCACCGTGTTGGGCATAATCGGTATGCACGATTGCGTTGACGATTGCCTCGCGCACCGCCACCGGCGGGAGATTCCAGCGTTCCTTGCGATGCACGGCTCCTATCTCCATGGCGTGCAGGGCATGCTTCTGAACAAAAGCAACGGCCTCTTCCACAGCACGCACTGGAAAAGTTCTGATTTCCAGTGTGTCGGTGATATAGGTCTTGTCGGTTCCCCGAAAACGGCCTGCCTGAACCCAGGCATCTGGAAAATAACGATCGCGTTCCTTGCCGAAAAGCAGCATCCCGCCAACCGTGGGCACCTTGCGCCCTTGGTACTTCACAATCAGCCGTAGCATCTCCAGGTTCGTTCGTTTGAGCTTGCGTACCGGCGCGAACGACTCGGAAGCAGCTCGGAAGTCGAGCGCTTCCGAGTCGCACTCGGGCATCGCCTGCTCATCGAAGGTTTCGCCGCGGGCAAAACGCCGCAGTTCGTCGATCAATTCTCGGTCGGCGCGACGATTGGTGGAACCGACTCGCACATATACACCGCCCTCGAGGCCGGTACTTTTAAGGTAATGGGGTCGGCCAGAACTTGGATGCACCTGAACTGCCAGGACATGGTTGCGGCGCCATGGCAATATCTCAATATCCGGAATCAGACGAGGAAGAATGCTATCGCTGATCAGGTTCGCTAGACGTTCTTCCATGGCCAGTGGCTTCGCAACACCACGCACATTCCGTGTGGCATCCTCCACGCCGAGCAGCAGCACACCACCCGCCGTATTGGCGAACGCCACAATGGTGCGCAATACACCATCTGGAGACGAGAGGTCACGCTTGAATTCCAGCGTCTTGCTCTCGGACCGTTTTAGCAAGTCGATCAGGTTCATAGCTATGAAGTGTACTGCGAAGTGAGTGTTGCCGCCAGACTTCAGAGCTTGCCGCTATATTCAGAGCCCTACATCTCGTTGATGATACGCTCGAAAACGTCCGCTAAGCTCAATGGTTCTCATATCAACAACTTAGTCTCAGAATGGAGCGGTCAACTGCGGATTCTAGGATTATCAGTGAATTTCGGTGTTGCGGGCATAAAAAACGCCGGGTAGTCCGGCGCTTTTGCGGTGGCTCTATAGCAGGGGCGTCAGTTGCACAGGAGCAGTTCCAGCAGCGCCTTCTGTGCATGCATCCGGTTCTCCGCCTCATCCCAAACAACGCTGTCAGCCCGGTCAATTACCGAGGCGGTAACCTCTTCACCACGGTGGGCGGGCAAGCAGTGCATAAACAGTGCGTCCCTGTTGGCTTGAGACATCAATGCATCATTCACCTGATAGCTGCTAAAGGCCTTGACACGGCGTGCCTGCTCCTCCTCCTGTCCCATGCTCGCCCAGACATCGGTTACTACCAGGTCCGCACCTTCAGCAGCGGCCATGGGGTCGCGAACAATCCGGCAGCAGTCGCCAGCGGCAGTGCGAATATCGTCATCCGGATCATAGCCTTCAGGGCAGGCGATAGTCAGTGAAAATCCGAGCAGGCGGGCGGCGTTGATGTAGGAGTGGGACATATTGTTGCCGTCACCGATCCAGGTCACTTTTTTTCCGGCGATATCACCACGATGTTCAAAGTAGGTCTGCATATCCGCCAGCAACTGGCAGGGGTGGAGCAGATCGGTCAGACCATTGATCACCGGCACCCGTGAGTGCTCGGCAAAGCGCTCGACAGTGTCGTGGGCAAAGGTGCGTAACATGATGCAGTCGACCATTCTCGACATCACCCGGGCGCTGTCCTCAATCGGCTCGCCGCGCCCCAACTGGGTATCGCGGGAGGAGAGGAAGAGGGCGTGCCCACCCAGCTGTGTCATGCCGGTTTCGAAAGAGATGCGGGTACGGGTGGATGATTTTTCGAAGATCATCCCCAGGGTGCGCCCCTCAAGGGAGTTGTGGGCCTTGCCTGCATCAACCAGCTGTTTGAGCTCACCGGCCCTTGCGATCAGGGCGCGGAACTCGTCTGCAGAGAGATCCAGTAGAGAAAGGAAGTGTCTTGGTGCTCTTTTGTTGTCGGTCGCCATGAGTTTTTACCTGAATTCTGTTGCTCTGTTGCTCAACAGGTAAAGGTTTTAATTAGGATGGAGAGGGTCTCCACCAGTTGATCGGCTTCAGCATCGCTCAGTGTCAGCGGTGGCAGTAGCCGTACGGTATTTTCCACAGTTACGTTGATCAGCAGGCCCTGCTCAAGCGCCAGTCCAACCAGTTCCCCGCAAGGGCGGTCGAGTTCGATACCGATCAGCAACCCCTGACCACGGATCTCTTTTATCCCACTGACCCCGCTGAGGGCATCGGCAAAATCGCTGAGCAGCCTGGTACCCAGAGAATCCGCCCTTTCGACTAACTGATCTTTCTCGATGGTCTCGATCACCGCCAGGGCGGCGGCGCAGGTCAGCGGGTTGCCACCGAAAGTGGAGCCGTGGTTGCCGGGGCCGAAGGTTTCTGCTGCAGCGCCTCTCGCCAGGCAAGCGCCGATAGGTACGCCGTTGCCCAGCCCTTTTGCCAGCGACATTACGTCGGGGAGTATGCCGTTGTGCTGATGGGAAAACATTCTGCCGCTGCGACCCATACCGGTCTGAATCTCGTCCAGCATCAGTAGCCAGTCGTTGGCATCGCAGAGCTCCCGCAACTGGTTGAGGTAGTCGTCAGCGGGAATATTGATTCCGCCCTCGCCCAGAACCGGCTCCACCAGGATTGCTGTCACGCTGCTGTTGTTCTCGGCGATAACGCGGATGCTTTCGATGTCGTTGTAGGGGGCGCGGACAAAGCCCTGTACCAGGGGTTCAAAACCGGCCTGAGCCTTACGGTTGCCGGTGGCCGACAAGGTGGCGAGTGTGCGCCCATGGAAGCTGTTCTCCATGACAATGATAGCGGGATTATCTATCCCTCTATTGTGGCCGTGGAGGCGGGCAATTTTGATCGCCGCCTCATTGGCCTCGGCGCCGGAGTTGGCGAAAAAGGCCCGCTCCATGCCGGAGAGCGCTATCAGCCGGTCGCTGAGCTGCTCCTGCAGGGTGATATTGTAGAGGTTGGAGGTGTGGATCAGCTCTCCCGCCTGCCGGCACAGGGCTTCTTTCACTGCGGGATGGGCGTGGCCAAGGCCGCAGACGGCAATACCGGAGAGGGCGTCCAGATAGCGTTTGCCGTTGTCGTCCCACAGCCAAGCGCCTTCGCCTCGCTGGAAACTGACCGGCAGCCGCTTGTAGGTGGCCATCAGTGTATCCGACATGATTTGATCCCCCGGGCACCTGTTTCGCCCTGTAATAAATGAAAAAGCAGCCCTATGATGCGTGGGCTGCCTGAAAACAGCAGGAAACAGGAAATCATAAACCTGTAATATTGCTAATGCAACACCGGATTTTGGTGCCGTGATTTTGGTTGATTTTATGGGTTGAAATCCCTATCCCTTAAAATATTTATTTTTCAGTTCATTTTCTTCAATAGGATGGCTGTAGAGATAGCCTTGGGCTTGCCGACAACCTTTCCCTATTAGGAAGTTGGCTTGTTGTTCTGTCTCAACCCCCTCGGCAATGACTTGTAGATCCAGCGCTTTGCCCAATGCTATGATTGCTTCTGTAATAGCCATATCATTTGTGTCATGGGGAATGTCACGTACAAAGGATAGGTCGATCTTCAGTTTGTCGATGGGCAATAACTTAAGGTAACTCATTGATGAATAACCGGTGCCAAAATCGTCGAGAGAGATCCGCAAGCCGAGTATACGCAGTGTCTCGAGCTGTTGTATGGCATGCTCTGCATTCTGCATGATGACGCTTTCCGTAACCTCTATCTCCAGTCTGCAGGCGGGAAGTTGAGTTCTCTTTAGGGTGGCCTTGATATTGTCTACAAAATTGCTCTGTTGCAATTGAGAGTGGGCGATATTTACTGAGATGCGGCCAAAGTCGAAACCTTCCTCCAGCCAGTGCTGTCCCTGTTGGCAAGCGGTTTCCATAACCCATGCTCCTATATCACGGATAAGTCCATTTTCCTCGGCCAGTGGAATGAATTTGCCAGGCAGAATTTCACCGATTTCAGGGTGATCCCATCGTATTAGTGCCTCAACACCTATAAGCTTGCCGCTGACCATGTCTACCTGGGGTTGGTAGAGTAGGCGAAATTCGTTGTGGTTAAGGGCTACCTGCAAGGCATTTTCCATAATAACCCGCTCAAAGGCGAGACTTGTCATCTCCTGATTATAAAACTGGTAAGTGTTTCGTCCCTCATCTTTGGCGCGGTACATAGCGGTGTCTGCATTGCGCAATAATGCCGCAACACTCTCCCCATTGGCTGGATAGAGGCTAATGCCAACGCTCGAGGTGATGTGGGTTTCATGGTCATCCAGCAGAAATGGGGTGTTGAAGATGGACATGATCTTTTCCACGGTATGGGCCGTATTCTCTGCGGTGCCGATATCCTCAAGCAGGATCACGAATTCATCACCGCTAATTCTTGCCACGGTATCGTCCAGTCTGACGGCCTCTTTAAGCCTGACGGAAAGTTGCTGCAGCAGGTTATCTCCAGCCTTGTGCCCGAGGCTATCATTGATGTTTTTGAATCGGTCCAGGTCCAAAAACAGCACAGCAAAGACGGAGTTGTTTCTGTGTGCGTGCTCTATTGTATGTTCCAGGTGGGAGTTAAAGAGTAACCGGTTGGGCAGGTCAGTGAGTGGGTCATGATGTGCCAGGTGGTCCAGTTCCTCTTCTGAACGCTTTATGGAGGTGATATCGGAGAAGACGGCGATGTAATTAAGTATGTGACCGCTTCTGTCCGAGATACTGCTTATGTTGAGCCACTCAGGGTAAATTTCACCACAATTGCGTTGGTTCCATATTTCACCCCGCCATTGCCCTGAATTTTTTAGCGAGCTCCAGAGTTCATCATAGAACTTTTTATCGTGCCTTCCCGACTGTAGGAACCGAGGGTTACGGCCAATGACATCATCTCGCATGTAGCCGGTTATACTCTCAAAGGCGTTATTGACTTCAACGATATCATTATTGGCATCGGTAATTATGACGCCTTCCAGAGTGCTCTGAAATATGGTGGCGGACTGGCGTAATTTCTCTACTGTCCTACTACGCTCTATAGCGATGCTGGCTATCTGCGACATGGTTTCGATGACCAGTATTTCGTGTTTGCCTGGACTGGTAGGGGAGTGGTGATAGAGTGTTAAGTTACCAAGAATATTTTTTTCTGAATCCAGAATAGGTTCAGACCAACAGGCCCCAAAATCACACTCTTTTAAGAGGTCACGTAAATTTGCATAAAGCGGATCAGTTTGTGCGTTATCTACGATAACCCGCTCGCCTTTATATGCGGCTGTAGCGCATGAGCCCATGGCAGTATCAATCACCATGCCGTCTATTAATGCATTGTAGGCTGCGGGAAGATTAGGGGCTGCTCCAATGTGAAAAACATTCCCCTCAAGTAATAGAATGGCCCCCTTTAGCCCTTCTGTCTGGCTCTCAGCGAGCAACACGATCTCCTCAAGAATACTACTTAGGGGTACTGTTCCCCGGGATATGCGTTCGAGAATATTTTTCTGTCTGGCCTGAAAAATCTCTGCCTGTTTTCTCTCTTTGACTTCGTTGACCAACGCTTGGTTATTATCCTTGAGTTGTATGGTCCGCTGTTCTATCAACTCTTCACGGTGTCCAATTTCGAGATTCAACTGATCGATAAGTGCACGGTTTTCCACTTGGAGTCGAATTGACCGCAGTGTGCTGCGATTGGCATTACGAGTAAAAATAGTGGTCATCAATAGATAAACGACAATGGAAACAGTTAGCCATTTGTATGCGGCACCCTGGAACTGCAGGAGTGTGAGGCCCAGCATGAGTGCCTGGGGATAGGTGTAAACAATGAAGGCACGCATGGATATGTTAAGAACGGGTACGGCTGAACTGACAACGCCGAATACCAATATAAATAGGGCGAATGAAATAATCTCATCATTGGCAATGTAGATGAGTGGATAGATCATGCTCCACGAGATACCGGTCAGAGCACAGGCAAAGATGTAGAGATTCATCCATGCTGAGTTGGATAGCCATTCTGGGGTTTTATAGCGCCTGTACCATAGCAATAGACGAAACAGTGCTGTGAGGTACAGCGCTACCGTCCAGTAGCCAATAAGACTGGATTCAACTCTTGAGGACAAAATACCGTAAAAAAGTGTCGCAATAACAATAACCGCGATATTGGAAACAGGGGCCTGCATATAGAGAATGCGTGTTTGCTCCCTGGCTATGGTATATGAATCCCGCCCATTATCTGCTTCAAGCAAGCTACCTCCCACCCTATTCATCTACCTGCTCGTCTCTACTCATTGATATCCACGATTTCAGAGGCTGACTGTTTAGTTTTTTCCTGAACTGTCGGCTACCATAAATATAGCAGTTGAAAATCAGGTCATTTCCATTTAAAGAAAACAGATTCTTTGCTTGGGCAGATGTTTTTTTAATCTCCCGGGTTTTGCTTTTCTACTTGAAAAGGAGTGTCGCCAAGACTCTGTTTTTGATGAACATTCAATCCCATGTAAATATTTGATATTGGATATAATTGATTGAAATGCAATATGTTATGTGCCGGGTAGACGGGTGTTTGAGGTACTACTCTTCAGCACGGTAATCCAGAACTCAGGTGTAGGAGCGAACTTGTTCGCGAAGAGCACGTTTCGTAGTCCATCGCGAACAAGTTCGCTCCTACAACACCGCTGTTCCACCATAACTGTGGTTTTCAGGATTTTGCTACAGAGCCGGTTTAAGGATAAAAAGGCACAAAATGCGTGTTTATGTGTGTAAATAAGCATTGCGTTGAAGATGGTAGGGAAATTTACAGTTTTTTGCCGCAATCGACTCCGGTCCCGAACTATGCTTGGCAGCAGCTGAATAGTTACATATAACGCAAGGTTTTTTATGTTTGGGTTTCTCTATCTGGATTAGGGTTCTGTTATGGGGTTGCAGTTATCTCACCGCCGGACTACTCTAGACGTTGGAAGTCGGCCGGATGATCGCTGCCCTCATGGGGTGGAGGAAAGTCCGGGCTCCATAGAGCAGGGTGCCAGGTAACGCCTGGGAGGCGCAAGCCTACGGAAAGTGCCACAGAAAATATACCGCCTACTTCAGCTCTCTCCGGAGTGCTGGAAGGTAAGGTTGAAATGGTGATGGTAAGAGCTCACCGCGCTGTCGGTAACGGCAGTGGCAGGGTAAACCCCACAATCGGAGCAAGACCAAATAGGGGAGCAGACGACCTTGGTTGTCACGCGTGGCTCGCGCGGTTCCCGGGTAGGTCGCTTGAGGTGCATGGCGACGTGTATCCCAGATGAATGATCATCTATTACAGAACCCGGCTTATAGGCCGACTTCCTCCTAATTTCTGTTTAACTCCTTTATATCCCCAATATACTTAATGTAACGCTTTAAGTAGCGGTTTTATCGTGCTGTTTTTGCAAAGCATTATCCACTTTTTCTTTTACTTCCCTATGTAACCCCCTGTCTTTTAAGGAACTTTTCCTCTACCTCTGTGGATCTGTTGCCTTGACAAGGTGGTGAATTGATACCTATTATGAGGCTAAGTGGGAAAAAGTGGTGTAATAGGGATAAATCACATTAAGAGGGGATTCTTTTGTTCCGAGGTGCCAACAGACTTAATCTGGATGCCAAAGGGCGTCTTGCCATGCCGACGCGGTATCGCGGGCGGCTGGCTGAGTGCTGTGAATCGGAATTGGTTATCACCATAGATCCTGATGGTTGTCTGGCGATCTATCCGCTGCCCGAGTGGCTGGTGGTCGAACGCAAGGTGATGGGCATGCCATCGATGAATCCAGCTGCACGTAACTTGCAGCGTCTGTTTGTGGGAAACGCTACAGACGTGTCGATGGATGGTCAAGGGCGGGTGTTGTTACCGCCGACGCTGCGTGAGTTTGCTGGACTGAAAAAACAGGCGATGCTGGTGGGACAGGTCAACCGTTTTGAACTCTGGGATGAGGAACAGTGGAACGACCGAATGAAGAGTGGTATCGAAAACTTCAATAGCGATCGGGAAAACGACCCCACCGATTTTAGCACCCTCTCTTTTTAGCTATGACCACCCCAACAAAACATCTTCCGGTGCTTTTCAATGAAGCGCTGGACGGCTTAGCCATCGATCCTTTTGGGATCTATATGGACGGTACGTTCGGGCGGGGCGGTCACAGCGGTGAACTGCTTCACTGTCTCGGCAGTGCCGGTCGCTTGCTGGCAATTGATAAAGATCCGGAGGCAGTGGCCCATGGGCATGCACTTTTTCAGGGCGACGAGCGGTTTCAGATAAGGCAGGGCTCTTTTGCCATGCTGGAGCAGTTTGCGGATCAGGAGGGTTTGATTGGCAGGGTCAATGGGATTCTTCTTGACCTGGGTGTCTCATCACCTCAACTCGATACCCCGGAGAGGGGTTTCAGCTTTATCAAGGACGGACCGTTGGATATGCGAATGGATAACACTTCAGGCGTTAGCGCCGCACAGTGGTTGGCCGGGGCGGAAGTGGATCAGATCGCCCAGGTACTCAAGGAGTATGGCGAGGAGCGCCATGCCAAGCGAATAGCGCGGGCAATCCACGAAGCCGGGTGTCTGCAGCCGATTGAGACAACCGCCCGCCTGTCCGAGATTGTTTCGGCGGCCAACCCCTCATGGGAGAAGGGAAAGCATCCGGCAACCCGGGCCTTCCAGGGGATTAGGATCTTTATCAACAGGGAGTTGGATGATCTGAGGTCCTGCCTTGATCAGTCACTGCAGGTGCTCGCCCCCGGGGGGCGGTTGGTGGTGATCAGTTTTCATTCACTGGAGGATCGGATCGTAAAGCGGTTTATGCGTGAGCGTGAGCGTGGTGACAACTTCCCTCCCGGTATTCCGGTAACCCAGGATCAGATGAACTCCAAACTCAAACGCATTGGCAAGGCGATAAAACCATCATCTGAAGAGGTGGCGGGTAACCCGAGATCGAGAAGCGCGGTATTGCGGGTAGCGGAGAGGTTGGCATGAGCCGTGGGCGCTTCCTGGTGCTTGTTCTCACCGCACTTGCTCTGTTGGTGACGGCGATGAGTGTGGTGTATGCCAAATACTCATCAAGAAAAAACTTTGTCGAGTTGCAGCAACTGCGTAGCGAGCGTGACCGTATGGATATCGAGTGGGGACGGTTGCAGCTGGAGCAGCGTACCAGGGCAACCCATGTTCGGATTGAACAGATAGCAAGAAAACGGTTGAAGATGCACATCCCCACGGCGGGTGATGTGATGGTGATCAGGCCCTCCATAATGGCAGGCGGTAATGGCGGTTATTGAGCAAAAAAAACGGCGAACCGGTTCTCCCAAGGGGGAACGTGTGAAGCTGCCAAGCTATCGTGCTCGGCGCTGGACACTCATTGTTCTGCTCTCTCTCTCCGGCATGTTGCTGGTGTGGGGCGCGGTGGCGCGTCAGATCTTTGAAACCGACTTTCTGAAAAACGAGGGGCAGAAGCGCCATCTGCGAGTGCTGGAGATCTCTGCCAACAGAGGGATGATAACGGATCGTCAGGGTGGGCCACTGGCGATCAGCACACCGGTGGATTCAGTGTGGGCCAATCCCCGTGTGCTCTCTCCGGATCGGCGCACTCTGGCACCGCTGGCCAAGTTGCTGAAGCTCGATCTCGATGATCTACGCCGGCAGTTGGCCCAGCGCAGCAATCGTTCGTTTATCTATCTCAAACGTCGGGTCAAGCCTGATCTGGTGAACCAAGTGATGGAGCTGGTTGAGCAGCGGAAGATCGCGGGTATAGGACTGCAGCGTGAGTATCGCCGCTACTACCCCGGAGGTGAGATGTTTGCCCATGTCATCGGTTTTACCGGTATTGATGATCATGGTCAGGAGGGGCTGGAGCTGGCCTACGAGAAGTGGTTGACCGGCACTCCCGGAAAAAAACGGGTAATTCGTGACGGTCTCGCACGGGTGGTGAAGGATGTAGAACAGATTCTTGAACCGCGCAAGGGCAACGATTTGGCACTGACCCTTGACCGGCGGTTGCAGTTTCTCGCTTACCGGGAGCTGATGGGTGCAGTCAAATACCACAAGGCAAAGTCAGGTTCAGCGGTGATTGTTGACGTCAGGTCGGGCGAGGTGTTGGCGATGGTCAATCAGCCGGCGTACAACCCCAATGGCAATAAGCGCGGCAAGGTGGGCCGTTTTCGAAATCGTGCCGTAACCGATGTATTCGAGCCCGGCTCGACAATGAAACCCTTCACTATCGCGGCGGCCCTTGAGTCGGGTAAATACCGGCCGGACACACCTATCGATACCTCTCCCGGGGTATTCATGGTGGGACGCTATCCGGTCAAGGATATACGTAATTACGGCCTTATTGATGTTTCAACGGTGATTAAAAAATCGAGCAATGTCGGTGCTGGCAAGATCGCACTGAGCCTTCCCAAGGAGCGGCTCTGGAACCTCTTCTCTAAGTTAGGGTTCGGCGAGCCGACCTATACCGGCTTTCCGGGTGAAGTGGGAGGACAGCTGCCCCCCTATCAGCGTTGGGTGAAGATCGATCAGGCCACTCTTGCATTCGGTTACGGCCTCTCGGTGACGCCGCTGCAGCTGGCCGACGCCTACACCACCATTGCCGCAGGCGGCATCAGACGCTCGTTGTCACTGATAAAGCGTGATGAGCCGGCGGAAGAGAAACGGGTGATGAGTGCGGCAACAGCAAAGTCGGTGCGCAAGATGATGGAAGCGGTGGTCTCAGCCGAAGGTACCGCTCCCCGCGCCGCAGTGGCCGGTTACCGCGTTGCCGGCAAGACCGGGACGGTAAAGAAGAGCATTTCTGGTGGTTACTCCGATGACCGTTACACGGCGATATTTGCCGGTATGGCGCCGGCAAGTGATCCCCGGCTGGCGATGGTAGTGATGATCGACGAACCGGGGGCGGGTAAGTATTACGGTGGTCAGGTGGCTGCACCGGTGTTTGCCAAGGTGATGGCCGGCGCCCTGCGACTGCTCAATGTGGCACCGGATGGACTCGATGAGAGTGACCTGCGGGTTGCCGGGTTAGGCGGTCAATGATGGCTGGCGAGATGAAAAACGGGGTGATGCTTGGCCAACTGCTGTCGGACTGGCTGGTGATTCCCGACCGGTTCGACTGCTTAATCACCAGCATAACCCAGGATAGCAGAACGGTACGGCAGGGGAGTCTGTTCCTGGCCTGCTCCGGTGCCACCCACCACGGCCTCGATTTTATCAATCAGGTGCTCGATGCCGGTGCGGCGGCAGTGATTTGTGAGGTGGGCCAGGGGTGGACGCCGGAGCGCGTTGAGTCACTTGCCGCCTCGCTTGAGACTCCGCTGCTGATGATTGATGGATTGGCGGCCAAGCTGAGCACGATTGCCGGACACTTTTATCACCACCCGACCAGGGATATGACCGTGATTGGTGTCACCGGCACCAACGGTAAAACCAGTTGCGCCCAGTTTCTTGCCCGCGCCCTCTCTGACGAGCGCCCTTGTGGTGTGATCGGAACGCTGGGCAACGGTTTTCCCGACAGTATGGAGGAGTCCACCCACACCACCCCCGACCCGATACTGCTGCAGGCGCTGCTCCACGCTCTTCATACTCAGGGCGCCGGAGCGGTGGCGATGGAGGTCTCCTCCCACGCCCTGGACCAGAGCCGTGTTGCCCATCTTCATTTCGATGTGGCGGTGCTGACCAACCTGAGTCGTGACCACCTCGATTACCACGGCACTCTGGAGGCCTACGGCGAAGCCAAGAAGCAGCTCTTCTACATGTCGGGCCTCGGTTGTGCCGTGATCAATATGGATGATCCTTTTGGCCGGGAACTGCTTAACGAACTGCCCTCCGCTATCAAGCGTATCGGTTACGGCATCGGCAAGGGGACGGCTGAGGGGATAGAGGTAGACTGCTGGATTCAGGCTTCGGCGGTTGAGTCGGAAAGTGGTGGGATGCGGATAGTGATTGAGGGCAGTTGGGGCGCCGGTGAGCTGAAAACCCCTCTGTTGGGTCACTTCAATGTCAGTAATCTGCTGGCGGTGCTGGCGGTGCTGCTGCACCTGGATATCCCCTTGAATGAGGCTCTGGAGCGGTTGGCGAAGCTGCGTACGGTGCCGGGCAGAATGGAGCACTTTGGCGGTGGTGAACAGCCGTTGGTGGTGGTTGATTACGCCCATACTCCCGATGCCCTGGAGCATGTGCTGATGGCGCTGCGAGAACATGCACAAAAGCGTTTGATCTGTCTGTTTGGATGTGGCGGCGACCGTGATCGCGGCAAGCGACCGCTGATGGGGCGTGTGGTGGAGCGGCTGGCTGATCTGGCGATTGTTACCGATGACAACCCCCGGGGCGAAAACGGCGATCGTATCGTTGAGGAGGTTCTGGCCGGAATGGAGCAGCCTGATAAGGCACTGGTGATACGTGATCGAAAACAGGCAATTGCTCAGGTGATTGCTGAGGCGGGTATTGGCGATCTGATACTGGTGGCCGGCAAGGGCCATGAAACGGTGCAGATTGTAGCGGGTGAGAAACTACCGTTCAGTGATTGTGAGCAGGTAGTGGCTGCACTGTCGAAGGTGGGACGATGATCGAACTCAGCTTCTCAGTCGCCAGCGAAAAACTGGGTGCTCGTCACATCGGCCCGGAGGGGCATTTCTCAGCCGTCAGTACCGACAGCAGAACCCTCTCAGATGGTGACCTGTTTGTCGCTCTGGTGGGGCCTAATTTTGATGGCCATGATTATCTCGAACTGGCCGCTGATCGTGGTGCGTCCGGTGCCATGGTGCAGTGTGAGGCGGCGACAGAGCTGCCTCTGTTGCAGGTCGATGACACGCTGAAAGGGTTGGGAGGGCTTGCCGCCCTGTGGCGACGGAGCGCCGGGGCCTCCCTGGTGGCGGTCACCGGCAGCAACGGTAAGACCACGGTCAAAGAGATGCTCGCCTCGATCCTGCGCTGTTGCGGCGAGGTGCTTGCCACTGAGGGGAATCTGAATAATGAGATCGGTGTGCCGCTGACCCTGCTGGGTTTGCAGGAGCAGCCCTATGCGGTGGTGGAGATGGGTGCCAACCATGCGGGGGAGATCGACTACCTAAGTCGTATTGCCCAGCCCGATGTGGCGCTGCTTACCAACGCCGGTCGTGCCCATCTGGAGGGTTTTGGTTCACTCGAAGGGGTAGCCCGGGCCAAGGCGGAGATCATCAACGGCCTAGCCGATGACGGCTGCTTCATCTTCAACGCTGATGATCAGTGGGCAACCTTGTGGCGACAGATGGCAGGGGAGCGAACCTGCCGCACCTTCGGCGTGACTCACCCAGCGGATGTCAGCAGTCCTGAGGATGCGTGGGAGATAGTTTGGCAAGAGGGCGGCTTTTTCAGCCACTTCCCGGTTGCCACTCCGGAAGGTGATCTGGATATCAAGCTGCCCCTGGCGGGGCGTCACAACCGGATCAACGCCCTTGCCGCTATCGCGGCGGCCCAGGTGATGGGCGCCCGTTCGGATCAGATTGTGACGGGTCTGGAGTCACTGCAGCCGGTGAAGGGAAGGCTCTACCCCATGGCCGGGCACAATGGAGTCCGGTTGGTGGATGACAGTTATAACGCCAATCCCGACTCCGTCGCCGCCGCCATCGAAGTGCTTGCCACCGCCCCCGGTCGCCGCTTTCTGGTGCTGGGTGAACTGGCTGAGATGGGTGAGGGTGGGGAGCTCTTCTACCGTGAGTTGGGCGAACAGGCACGTTGCTCCGGCATCGAGCATCTCTACGCCGTTGGTGATGCGGTGGCTGCCGCCGATGCGTTTGGAGAAGGTGGCTGCGGTTTTAGCCGGCGTGAGCAATTAATTGAAGAGCTTCAGCAGGTGCTGACGGCGGAAGATAGCGTACTGGTAAAAGGTTCCAGGCGTGCGGGCATGGAGCAGGTTATCAACGGGCTCATCGAGGGGGCTGACTGACATGCTGGTCTATCTGGCGGAATATCTGACACAGTACAACAGCGGCTTCGGTGTTTTTCAGTACCTTACGCTGCGGGCCATTCTCGGCGTGCTTACGGCGCTGGTGATCTCCTTTATGGTGGGGCCGGTGATGATTCGGCGCCTGACCCATCATCAGATCGGCCAGACGGTGCGTGATGACGGCCCCCAGAGCCATCTATCCAAGGCAGGAACACCCACAATGGGCGGCGCCCTGCTACTGGTGGGAATCTCCATCAGCACACTCTTCTGGTCGGATTTGGGTAATCGCTATGTCTGGGTTGTGCTGTTGGTGACGCTGTTGTTTGGTGTTATCGGTTTTGTCGATGACTACAAAAAGCTGGTGCTGCAGGACTCCAAAGGGTTATCGGCCAAATACAAATATTTGTGGCAGTCGCTGGTGGGACTGGCGGCGGCCTACGTTCTCTACACCACCGCCATCAGCCCGGCTGAGACACAACTGCAGGTGCCCTTCTTCAAGAATGCAGTGCTCGATCTGGGCCTCTGGTACATCCTCTTTACCTATCTGGTGATTGTTGGCAGCAGTAATGCAGTCAATCTGACTGACGGGCTGGATGGTTTGGCGATCATGCCGACGGTGCTAGTTGCCGGTGCACTCGGCATCTTTGCCTACGTCGTTGGCCACTCAAAAATTGCCGCTTACCTGTTGATTCCCTATATCCCCGGTGTGGGTGAGATGGCGGTCTTCTGTGGCGCCTTGGTGGGTTCGGGTCTTGGTTTTCTCTGGTTCAACGCCTATCCAGCTCAGGTATTCATGGGAGATGTCGGTGCCCTCGCACTTGGCGCGGCCCTGGGTGTAGTGGCGGTGGTTGTACGTCAGGAGTTGGTTCTGGTGATTATGGGCGGCGTCTTCGTCATGGAGACGGTTTCGGTGATGTTGCAGGTGGCCTCGTTCAAGCTCACCGGCAGGCGCATTTTTCGTATGGCCCCACTGCATCACCACTTCGAACTCAAGGGGTGGCCCGAACCGAGGGTGATTGTGCGTTTCTGGATTGTCACGGTGATTCTGGTACTGGTCGGTCTGGCCAGTCTCAAGATTCGCTGAGGCGGAGTGTATGGAAGAGTTGGCGCTGGAGCAGATGAGAGAGACGAGTGAGGTGAAAACCTTGATTGTCGGTCTGGGTAAGACCGGGCTCTCCTGTGCGCGCTATCTGGCCGCCCGGGGGGTATCCGCCGCCATTACCGACAGCCGCGATCAGCCACCCGGTCTGGCAGCACTGAAGAGTGAACTGCCGGATACGGCACTGTTTCTCGGTAAGTTTGATCCACAGGTGTTCGAAGCGGCGGAGCAGCTGGTGGTGAGCCCCGGTGTGGCGGTGAGCGAACCGCTGATTCAGGCGGCAATTGCGCGCGGTGTACCGGTAATCGGTGATATCGAGCTGTTTGCCCGTGAGGCGAAGGCACCGGTGGCGGCGATTACCGGTTCCAACGGTAAAAGCACAGTGACTACGCTGTTGGCTGAGATGGCCGAAATCGATGGATGCCGGGTAGCGGTGGGGGGGAATCTTGGAGAGCCCGCCCTCGATCTGCTCGATCCGGCGGTGGAGCTCTATGTTCTTGAACTCTCCAGCTTTCAGCTTGAAACCACCCACACGCTTGCACCCGCTGCATCGGTGGTGTTGAACCTGTCGGCTGACCATCTGGATCGTTATGCCGGTATTGATGCCTACGCCGAGGCTAAGGCGCGCATCTACCATCACGCAGTTGGACGTGTGTTCAATCTTGATGATTCCCGGGTGATGGTGATGCAGGGGGCTGAGGGTGGTGGGCTTCTCTTTACTCTTGGTGTACCCGAGGCGGGATGTTTTGGTGTCGACTACCGGGAGGGTGGCGCCTGGCTATGTTGTGGTGAGCAGGGTCTGCTGCCGGTTTCTGAGCTGAAAATACCGGGTCGACATAATGTCGCCAATGCCTTGGCCGCTCTCGCCATGGGTAGCTTGCTCAAGCTCTCGATGGAGGCAATGCTGACGGCGCTGCAGCGTTTTCCCGGGCTGCCTCACCGCACCCGTTTTGTTGCCGAAAGCGGCAATATTCGCTGGTACAACGACTCCAAGGGAACCAACGTCGGCGCCTGCATTGCTGCGCTGGAAGGGATGAGATCGGATCAGGGTGCTGATCGTACGGTGCTGATTGCCGGCGGCGAAGGCAAGGGGGCGGACTTCTCCCCCCTGGCAGCCGTTGTGGCTGCAACTGCCCGGGTGGTGATTCTGATCGGCAGGGATGCACCTCAAATTGCTCAAGCACTGGAGGGAACGGTACCGCTGCTCCACGCCGAAAGCATGGAGGAGGCGGTGGCTCTTGCCGCCCGGCAGGCACAGTCGGGTGACCGGGTGCTGCTCTCTCCCGCCTGTGCAAGCTTTGACATGTTTCGCGATTACCGGCAGCGGGGAGACCGGTTTACTGATGCGGTAAGGAGACTGCTGCAATGAGTCATCAGGCCACCATCGGTGAGACCCGGGTGATGATGCCCGACCTTGACTACCCGCTGATCCTGGCTGCGGCAGTACTGCTTGGTTTGGGATTGGTGATGGTCGCATCCGCCTCACTACACCATCACGCAGATGCACCTTTCCATTTTGTTAACCGCCACCTGATCGCCATCACCATCGGCCTGATCGCAGCGCTGGTGGTTAGCCGGATACCGGTGGCTCAGTGGGAACGTTCCGGCACGGCGCTCTACTTTATCGGTCTGCTGCTGCTGGTTGTGGTGCTGCTTCCGGGGATTGGCAGAACAGTAAACGGTGCCACCCGCTGGATCCCCCTGGGCCCTTTCAGCCTCCAGGGTTCTGAGTTTATGAAGCTCTTTATGGTGATCTATTTTGCCGGCTATCTGGAGCGGCGGCGGCTGGAAGTGAGCCACAGCATCTGGGGCTTTATCAAGCCGATGCTGCTGCTGTTGATCGCCTGCTCACTGATTATGATTCAACCCGATTTCGGTACTACCGCCGTACTGCTGGCCACCGCTATGGGGCTGCTCTTTCTTGGCGGTGTTCCCCTGTGGCAGTTTGCTCTGTTGATGTCGGGGGCCGGGGCGGTACTGGCGGCTCTGGTGATCTTCTCTCCCTACCGTCTGGCGCGGGTGACCTCATTCCTCAATCCCTGGGCCGATGTGGAGGGTGCAGGCTATCAGCTGGCCCAGGCGCTGATCGCCTTTGGTCGTGGTGAGTGGTTTGGCGTCGGCCTTGGCAATGGTATCCAGAAGCAGTTTTACCTGCCGGAAGCGCACACCGATTTTCTTATGGCGGTGATCGGGGAGGAGTTCGGGCTGAGCGGCACCCTGGTGGTGATTCTGATGTTTGCCGTTATTGTCTGGCGCGCGTTTCGAATCGGCGCACGGGCCGAGCGGCAGGGCAGGCGCTTTGCCTCCTTTGTCGCCCAGGGATTAGGTCTCTGGCTCGGTATGCAGGCGTTTATCAATATCGGCGTCAATGTCGGTTTGCTGCCGACCAAGGGGCTGACCTTACCGTTGATGAGCTATGGCGGTAACAGCATCATCGTCGCCTGTGTGGTGATCGCCATGTTGGTGCGGATCGACTATGAGCTGCATCGAAAGAGCAGTGACGATGATGGGGGTAAACGATGGCTCCCTGCGTAATGGTGATGGCCGGCGGCACCGGCGGGCATGTTTTTCCCGCCCTGGCGGTTGCCGATGAACTGGCAACCCGGGGGATGGAGGTGTGTTGGCTTGGCGTCCCTAACAGTTTTGAGGCCAGGGTGGTACCGGAGCACGGCTACCCCATCGAGTGGATTAATATCCAGGGGCTGCGTGGCAACGGTGTTTTGCGCTGGCTGGTGGCGCCACTGAAACTGCTTCACGCCATGTATCAGGCGTTCAAAGCGTTACGCCGCAGGCGCCCGGTGCTGGTCTTGGGAATGGGAGGTTTTGTCACCGGGCCGGGGGGCGTGGTGGCGCGACTGATGGGTATTCCCCTGGTAATACATGAGCAGAATGCCTTCCCCGGTCTGACCAACCGTTTGCTGGCGCCTATCGCCCGCAGGGTGCTGGAGGCGTTCCCGGAGAGCTTTCGCGGGCGTCAGGCCGAGGTGACAGGAAATCCTGTGCGCGCAGATATTGCCGCTATTGAGGAGCCAGCAACTCGCCTGGAGGGACGCGGGGCGCCGTTACGATTGCTGGTACTGGGTGGATCCCAGGGGGCCCAGGCTCTGAACGAAACAGTTCCTGCAGCGATAGCACTGATCGAAGAGGCGCTGCGTCCTCAGGTGCGCCATCAGGCGGGGCGGGATAAAGATGAGGTCACCAGAGACAGCTACAACAAGTTGGGAGTTAAAGCAGAAGTGTCACCATTCGTCAGCGATATGAAGGAGGCCTACAGCTGGGCCGACCTGGTGGTGTGTCGCGCCGGGGCGCTCACGGTCGCCGAGTTGGCTGCGGCCGGAGCAGCAGCCGTTCTGGTGCCCTATCCCCATGCGGTGGATGACCATCAGACCCGTAATGGCAGCTATCTGGCGGATGAAGGTGCGGCACTGCTGTTGCCCCAGAAGAGAATGACACCGGAACGTCTTGCTGAGACGTTGACCCGGCTTTGTGAAAACAGAGGAGAAGTGATGAAGATGGCTGTTGCTGCACGCTCACTGGCGTTACCTAAAGCAACTCAGCGGGTTGCTGACATCTGCCTGGAGGTTGCCGGATGAACAAGCGCAAACAGCACCGGCCAACGCCCGATGCCATGGGGCGTATGCGCCACATCCACTTTGTCGGCATCGGTGGCTCCGGTATGAACGGTATTGCCCAGGTGATGCTCAATCTCAGCTATCAGGTTTCGGGTTCGGATCTGAAGGAGAATGCAGCCACCCGGCGGCTTGAGGAGCAGGGGGCGAAGATTCTTATCGGACATGCACCGGAGAATATCACCGGTGCTGATGCAGTGGTGATCTCCAGTGCAGTAAAGAGTGACAATCCCGAGGTGATGGCGGCCCACTCAGCACGTGTTCCGGTGGTGCCGCGAGCCGAGATGCTGGCGGAGTTGATGCGTTTTCTCTACGGCATTGCGGTGGCGGGTACCCATGGCAAGACCACCACCACCAGTCTCATTGCCAGCCTGCTGACCGAGGGTGGGCTCGATCCCACCTTTGTTATTGGCGGTCGTCTCAACGCCGCCGGTGCTTACGCTCGCTTGGGCAAGGGCGAGTATCTGGTGGCGGAAGCGGATGAGAGTGATGCCTCATTTCTCTACTTGCAGCCGATGCTGGCGGTGGTGACTAATGTGGACAGAGACCACATGACCACCTATGGAGGAGATTTTCAGCGTCTGCGCGGCACCTTTGTTGAATTTCTTCACCACCTCCCATTCTATGGATTGGCGGTGCTCTGTATCGATGATAGCGAAGTGCGCAGCCTGTTGCCGGAGATCTCACGACCGATGATCACCTACGGCTTCTCCAAGGATGCCGACCTTCGGGCGGGAAATCTCCGTCAGGAGGGGCTGCAGACCCGTTTTCAGGTTTCGCCAATAGAGGGTGAGCGTTTTGATGTGACCCTGAATATGCCGGGGCGACACAATGTCCTTAACGCCCTTGCGGCCATCGGCGTAGCGCTTGAGCTGGGTATCGATGTGCCGTCGATACAGCGCTCTCTGGCCGGGTTTGGCGGTATTGACCGGCGCTTTCAGGCGACCGAATGCAGGCTTCCTGATGGTCGCAACATCCTGCTGGTGGACGATTACGGTCACCACCCGCGAGAGGTGGCGGCGACACTCGATGCCGTGAGTGAAGGTTGGCCCGGCCGACGTGTGGTGTTGGCATTCCAACCTCACCGTTACAGTCGTACCCAGGAGCAGTTTGAGGATTTCTCCCAGGTGCTGTCGCGGCCCGATGTGCTGCTGCTGGGGGATGTTTTTGCCGCCGGTGAAAAGCCTATTGCAGGGGCCGACAGCCGTGCTCTGAGCCGTGCCATCCGAGCCCGTGGGCAGGTGGATCCGGTATTTGTTGAACCTATCTCCGAGCTGCCTGATGTGTTGTTGGGGGTGGTGCAGGAGGGTGACATTGTACTCACCCTCGGTGCCGGAAATATCGGGCTGATCGCCGCCGGTCTTGCGGCCAGGCTCAGCGGAGAGGGGGAAGAGTGATGAAGCAGCAGACAGACAGACATCTGCATATGGGATGCGGCGAACCACTCAGCGGGCTGGCGCCGTTGCGGGCACTCACCGTAAAGCCGCAAAAAACCCACCGGAAAACAGGGGCGCAAAGAGCCGCCGCCGGTCGTCGTGAAAGGGGGAAGCAGCGTTGATGGCGGCACTGGAAACGGTCGGCCTGCGGGGTGAGATGCGCCACCATGAGCCGCTCTCACTCCATACCAGCTGGCGCGTTGGCGGGCCGGCGCGCTGTTTCTATCGTCCGGCGGACAGCAGCGACCTGCTGCTGTTTCTGGCCACCCTGAAGCCAGATGAGCCACTGCTGTGGATCGGTCTTGGTAGCAACCTGCTGGTTAGGGATGGTGGTTTTGACGGCACGGTAATCTCAACCCGGGGATCTATTGACGGGTTGGCGATGCACAGTGCAACGACACTGCGGGTGGAAGCGGGCGTCTCCTGCGCCGCCGTAGCCCGCTTTGCCTCTCGCCAGGGGCTTACCGGTATCGAGTTTCTTGCCGGTATACCCGGCACTATGGGAGGGGCGCTGGCGATGAATGCAGGCGCCTTTGGTGGTGAGACCTGGAAGCAGGTTGCCGTGGTCGAGATGGTGGATCGTTATGGTGCCGTGCGGCAACGTCGGCCCGAAGAGTTTGAGGTCGGTTACCGACATGTCAGCGGCCCTGCCGGTGAGTGGTTTCTTGCCGCCATGCTGACCCTTGAACAGGGCACCGGTGACACGGCGAAACAGCGGGTGCGTGATCTGCTGGTGCAGCGGGCTGAGAAACAACCCCTCGGGCAGTTAAGCTGCGGTTCGGTTTTTTGCAACCCTCCGGGGGATTTTGCCGCCCGTCTGATTGAGGCGGCAGGGTTAAAAGGAGTGGCTATTGGTGGCGCCAGGGTATCGCCGAAACACGCCAACTTCATTATCAACGAAGGGGGAGCTACGGCGTCCGAGATCGAACAGCTGATTGAGCGGGTTCGTCAGGAAGTATTGGCCGGCAGTGGTATCGAGCTGCAGACCGAGGTGCATATTGTCGGTTCGAGGAGGTTGGGAGTATGAGTATGTCAGCAACCGTCTTTGGCCGTGTCGCCGTGCTGATGGGGGGGCTTTCCGCCGAGCGGGAGGTTTCACTGGTCAGTGGTCAAGCGGTGCTTGACGGACTGTTGTGTCGCGGTGTCGATGCCCACGAGGTAGATACACAGACGGATCCGCTGAAGCAGCTGCAGGAGGGTGGTTTTGACCGCGCCTTTATCGTTCTCCACGGAAGAGGGGGGGAGGATGGCGTAATACAGGGTGCCCTGGAGACCCTTGGCCTCCCCTATACCGGCAGCGGTGTGGCGGCATCCTCCCTGGGGATGGACAAGTACCGTTGTAAGTTGTTGTGGCAGGGGCTGGGTTTGCCGACCGCTCCCTTTGTCATGATCGAGGATGAAGATGATCTGGAACGGGCCGCCGCCCTTGGTTTTCCCCTGATGGTGAAACCCTCCCGTGAAGGCTCCAGTATCGGTATGGCGCGGGTGGAGAACCGGGATGAGCTACATGGGGCCTGGGTCGAGGCGGCAGGCTTCGACACCGAGGTGATGGCGGAGAGCTGGCTCTCCGGGCCTGAGTACACCGCCGCAGTCGTTGATGGAGAGGTGCTGCCGTTGATCCGGGTGGAGACGCCTAATCTGTTTTACGACTACGAGGCCAAGTACCACTCCGACGAGACGCTCTACCACCTGCCCTGTGGACTGCCGCCTGCTCAGGAGGAGCTACTTGCCAAGTTGATGCTGAAAGCGTTTCGTGCTGTTGGCTGCGAGGGCTGGGGACGGGTGGATATGCTGATGAGTGACAGTGGCTTGCCGCAACTGCTGGAGGTGAATACGGTGCCGGGGATGACCGGCCACAGCCTGGTGCCGATGGCGGCAAAAGCCCGGGGTATCGATTTTGATGAGCTGGTGTGGCGTATTCTGGCGACCACGCTGAGTGCCAAGAGATGAGCAAAAGCAGAGCAAAAAAAGGCGGAAAAAAGGGCGAGGAGGCGATTCCCGTAGGGAAGCGCCTGGGCAGATGGTTTATTGCACTGGCACTGTTTGCCGTGATCGGAGCGGGCGCTGTATGGGGGGCTGGGGTGCTGCAGAACCCTTCCGTATTGCCGTTGAAGGTAGTGCGAATCGACGGTGATTTCAAGCGTCTCAAGCGCAGTGATCTGGAACACGCCATCGGTGCGGCGATGCGGGGTAATTTTTTTACAGTGGATCTCAAGGCGGTACGCAGTGCTGCACTTGCTCTGCCGTGGGTGGAGCAGGTGACGGTAAGGCGCATCTGGCCCGGCACCCTGAAGATATGGGTGGATGAGCAGACCCCTCTGGGCCGTTGGGGAGAAAAGCGTCTGGTCAACTCCCGTGGGGTGGTGTTTACGCCCAAGCCGGAGGAGATTTCGCCGGGTCTGGTCTCCCTCTCGGGAGCGGATGTGGATGCACCGGAGGTGGTGGCCCGCTACCGCGAGATGGTAAGTCGTTTCGCAGCTGTGCCGTTGACGATCGAACGGGCGGCTATGGATGATCGCAGATCCTGGACGCTGGTATTCAGCCAGGGGCTGGTACTACATCTGGGTGGCAGTGAGTGGGAGGCGCGTCTTTCACGGTTCGTGCGGCTCTATCGTCAGTTTGCAAGGGTGGATGGTAAGCAGTTGAAAGTGATGGATCTCAGGTACACCAATGGTGTTGCGGTGCGTTGGGAAGACGATAAAAAAGATAACAAGCTCAAGACAACCGATTCAGTGGCCGGTAAGCGGCTTGGGCTGCTACTTGATGATGCCGGGGGGCAGGGTTAAATGACAAAAAAGGTGGAGAAAAATCTAATTGTCGGACTCGACATTGGTACCTCCAAGGTGGTGGCCATCGTCGGTGAGGTGCTGGCGGGTGATGAGATTGAAATTATTGGTATCGGCTCTCACCCTTCGCGAGGATTGAAGAAGGGAGTGGTGGTCAATATCGAGTCCACAGTGCAGTCGATACAGCGGGCGGTGGAAGAGGCGGAACTGATGGCAGGCTGTGAGATCCATTCGGTTCACGCCGGTATTGCCGGCAACCATATCCGCAGTCTCAACTCCCACGGCATCGTCGCCATCAAGGATCGCGAAGTGATGCACGGTGATGTTGAGCGAGTGATCGACGCGGCGCGGGCGGTGGCGATTCCGGCGGATCAGAAGATTCTCCATATCCTGCCCCAGGAGTTCATCATCGATGAGCAGGAAGGGATCAGGGAGCCGGTAGGTATGTCCGGCGTGCGGCTGGAGGCGCGGGTTCACATGGTCACAGGTGCGGTGAGTGCGGCTCAGAATATCGTCAAGTGCATCCGTCGTTGTGGTCTGGAGGTGGATGACCTGATCCTGGAACAGCTCAGCTCCAGCTACTCCGTTCTGAGTGAGGATGAGAAAGAGCTGGGGGTCTGTCTGGTCGATATCGGCGGCGGTACTACCGATATCGCTGTTTTTACCGAAGGTTCGATACGCCATACCGCAGTGATTCCCATCGCCGGTGACCAGGTGACCAACGATATCGCAGTGGCGCTACGCACTCCCACAGCCCACGCTGAGGAGATCAAGATTAAATACGCCTGTGCATTGACCCAGCTGGCGGCGGGTGATGAGACGATCGAAGTACCCAGTATCGGTGATCGGCCACCGCGCCGCCTCTCGCGCCAGACGCTGGCCGAGGTGGTGGAGCCCCGCTACGAAGAGCTGCTGGGGTTGGTACAGGCGGAGCTGCGCCGCAGTGGTTTTGAGGATCTGGTGGCTGGCGGTGTGGTGATGACCGGCGGCAGTTCGAAGATGGAGGGACTGATCGAGTTAGCTGAGGAGGTGTTTCATATGCCTGTTCGCCTCGGTCTGCCCCAGTACGTGACGGGACTGGTGGACGTGGTGCGCAACCCGATCTACTCCACCGGTGTCGGTCTGCTGCTGTTCGGCAGACAGAATCAGAGCGGCAAGCTCCACGATATATCCGGTGGAGGAGGGTTTAAAGCGGTGTTTGAGAGAATGAAGAGCTGGTTCCAGGGCAATTTTTAGAGAGCATTAAGTTTTTATTTCAGGTGATTGAGGCTGAAGGTCGAATCAAAGAGGAGAGAGGAAAATGTTTGAACTAATGGATGCATACAGGCAAAACGCGGTAATTAAAGTAGTGGGTGTCGGTGGTGGTGGCGGAAATGCTGTTCACCACATGCTGAATTCCAATATCGAAGGTGTTGATTTTATCTGCGCCAACACCGATGCCCAGGCACTCAATAACAGTGAGGTGCGTACCCTGCTGCAACTGGGTACCAATGTAACCAAGGGGCTGGGTGCAGGCGCTGACCCGGAGGTCGGACGGGATGCGGCACTGGAGGACAGAGACCGGATTCATGAAGCACTTCAGGGTGCGGATATGGTGTTTATCACCGCCGGTATGGGGGGTGGCACCGGAACGGGTGCGGCGCCTGTGGTGGCCGAGGTGGCGCGGGATTTGGGAATTCTCACCGTTGCGGTGGTGACCAAACCGTTCCCGTTTGAAGGCGGCAAGCGGATGAAGGTGGCGGAGAAGGGGATTGCCGAGTTGAGTGAGTATGTCGACTCTCTGATCACTATTCCCAATGAGAAGCTGATGGCGGTGCTGGGGCGGGATATGAGCCTGATTAATGCCTTCAAGGCGGCCAATGATGTGCTGAAGGGTTCAGTTCAGGGAATTGCCGAATTGATCACCCGCCCCGGCATGATCAACGTCGACTTCGCCGATGTGCGTGCGGTTATGGCGGAGATGGGCGTGGCGATGATGGGGTCCGGCACCGGCAAGGGTGAAAATCGTGCGCAGGAGGCGGCGGAAGAGGCGATTCGCAGTCCTCTGCTGGAGGATATCAACCTCTCCGGCGCCAGGGGCATTCTGGTCAACATCACCGCCGGTCTCGATCTTACCATCGGTGAGTTTGATGAAGTCGGCGAGACGGTGAAGGAGTTTGCCTGCGAGGATGCTACAGTGATCGTCGGTACGGCTCTCGATCCCGAAATCGGTGATGAACTGCGGGTAACGGTAGTTGCCACCGGTCTTGGTGAGTCAGGCAGTGAACTCAAACAACCAACCCAGGAGATTACCACCCCGGTGCGTCTGGTTGATCAGAAGATTGGTGAATTGAATGCAGAGGATTACCGCAGCATGGACAGTCCCACCGTGGTACGCAAGGGGCGTCAGGCGACACAACCCTATGGTGAGCAGGCCAAGTCACAGGATATGGATTACCTGGATATCCCTGCATTTCTTCGCCGGCAGGCCGATTGAAAAAGTTGCTGAATAGGGAAATAACTTGAAATAGAGAGATAAAACTGTTAAATATTCGGGAATACCCTATGGCTGTATCAGGTCGCCTGATTTTTAAAGAGGCGTGAATGCGGGTGGTACAGCGTCTGGAGTCCCGGCTGGATCAACACCGGCAAGGCGCTTTATTGGGATTTTATTACGGTAACTTAACGGCTAGGGCCGGAATCGAAACGGTTGGGGAAGAGATAGATAATGATACGCCAGCGTACGCTCAAAAATATAATCCGTGCTACCGGAGTGGGTTTGCATACCGGGGAGAAGGTCTATTTGACCTTGCGTCCCGCTGCAGTCAATAGTGGGATTATTTTTTGCCGGACAGATCTTGAGGAGCCGGTGGAGATTTCCGCCTGCCCCAACAATGTGGGCGATACAAGACTCTCCACCACGCTGGAACGGGGTGGCGTCAAGATCTCCACCGTCGAGCATCTGCTATCCGCCTTTGCCGGTCTCGGGATTGATAACGCCTATGTCGATGTCAGCGCCCCAGAGGTGCCGATTATGGATGGCAGTGCCGGTCCCTTCGTCTTTCTTATTCAATCTGCAGGTGTCCAAGAGCAGAACACAGCCAAGCGTTTTATTCGCATCAAACGGAAGCTAGTGGTGGAAGAGGGTGATAAATATGCCGCCTTTGAACCGTTTGATGGTTTCAAGGTCTCTTTCGGAATCGACTTTGAGCATCCCGCATTCGTAGACCGCGCAAAATCCGCTACCATCGACTTCTCCTCTACCTCTTTCGTCAAGGAGGTGAGTCGTGCCCGTACTTTCGGTTTTCTCCGGGATATCGAGATGTTGCGTGAGCGGGAATTGGCGCTCGGTGGCAGCATGGATAACGCAATCGTTGTCGATGACTATCGGGTGCTCAATGAAGACGGATTACGCTATGAAGATGAGTTTGTGAAGCATAAAATCCTCGATGCCATTGGTGATCTCTATCTCCTGGGGCACAGTCTGATCGGTGCCTTCAGTGGCTACAAATCGGGCCATGAGCTCAACAACAAACTGTTGAAGGCGTTGCTGGCTGATGCGGACGCATGGGAAGAGGTGACCTTTGAGGAGGAGGGGGCGGGTGTTCCCATCTCCTACATGCAGCCGGTACAGGCCACCTGATTTTTTAATTGTGGTGACGCGCTAGCCGCTTCATAGCGGCACGTAGTTCCTGGTCATCAATGGAATTCGCCGTCTCAGTGATAAGCGAGGCGTTATCAGCAGAGAGCTGCCTTGACCGGTGGCTTTTTATATGCTTGGGGGGTGGGTTATTGAGCAGCACCCTGACCGAAATCCGATCCACTTTGAGGCCGCACTCCCTGAGCTTTACGCCAAGCTCACTGGTGATAAAACGGATGCGTCCGGCCCAGGCAGAGGAGTCGGCATAGAGCAGTAGCCGCGAGGCGTTTTTCACCACGCCGACACAGTGCCCGGAGAGTGGTTCTGGCAGCAGTGACTGTACCTGTTGCAGCAGCAGCAGCTGTTTACGGGAGCGGGAGATCAATGTTTGCAGAGTGGGGCCGGTATTGAGACAATCACTCAGGGAACGTAGGCTTTTTTTCACTATAGTGCGCTCCTCAATTGTGAATAGTCATATATTCAGCGCTTGATCATGATTAAAATAGACGATTTATGAAGATTATACTCCTATCCAAACTTTGCAGACGCTCCGGCAGTATGCCTCTGTCGGTGACCAAGCTGGTTGTCGCTCTGGGGATCTTTCTTGTGGCGGTTACTTCCGGCGGTATATGGGCCGGTTATCAGTTGGGCCTTAGCAGCGGAATTGCTGGCACATCAGGGAGTGAAGAGAAGGGGATGCTGCAATTGATGCTCGCAGCCCAGCAGGAGGAGCTTGACGAAACGCGGAGAAAGAGCGAGGAGCACCTGGATGCATTGGCATTGCGCCTCGGTCAGATGCAGTCAAATATCCTGCGCATCGACGCCTTGGGTGAGCGTCTGGCAAAGCAAGGCGGTCTGGATCTCGGTGAGTTCAGCTTTGGCCGCGAGCCGGGGCAGGGCGGTATCGATCCGGAGGATGCCACGCTGTCAGTTGATGCGGAGGATCTGCTGACTGATATGAAGCGGCTTTCGTTCAGTATTGATGATCGCGCCCACAAACTGGAATTGATGGAGGGGTTGCTCTTCAACACCTCGGTTCACCAGGATCTCAAGCCTGCCGGGCGGCCCGTCACAAAAGGGTGGGTCTCCTCCCCTTACGGTTACCGTAAAGATCCCTTTTCTGGAAAAAAAGCATTTCATCGCGGCGTCGATGTAGCGGGTAAAGAGAACTCGGAGGTTGTTGCTGTAGCAGCGGGAGTGGTGATCTGGGCCGGAAAGAAGCAGAACTATGGTCACCTGGTGGAGATTCGCCATGCTGATGGTTACCTGACCCGCTACGGCCACAACAGTAAAGTGCTAGTAAAACGTGGGGAGCTGGTGACCAAGGGAGAGGTGATTGCCCAGATGGGTTCAAGCGGGCGTTCAACCGGTCCCCATGTCCATTTTGAGATTGCCCGCAACGGTCAGACCATCAATCCTGCAAAATATCTTCGCGCACGCTAGTTCAAAATAAAAAAGCGAGACGCACGACTGCATGGATGCAGGAGGTAGAGCGACGCAGGAAGCCAGAGCCGAGAGAGCGCAGAGTACCCAGAGAAAAGCTTCATTTTTCAATCTGCAAGCTCTGTGTACTCTGCTCTTCTTTGTGACCTCTGGGTATAAAATGTGCCGTTTTGGGATGGATGCCCGCCCAGCCGGTGCTTGGGACGGTGGTGTGCCTGCATCGGCGATCAATTTGCTGTATTATTTCCGCCGAAGAAGCGCCGCTCACTCCCCTGCTCTCGGACAGGCTCCTGGATACTACACTCCTTGCGCAGGCACATAATTTTTACTCATCCACAACGGAATTAAGTATTTTCATGGTCAGTAAGATTCTCAAGAAGATCTTTGGCAGTCGTAACGACCGCATGGTCAAGCACATGATGAAGGATGTCGCCAAGATCAATGCGTTGGAAGCCGGCGTTCAGGCGCTCACTAATGATGAGCTAAAGGCCCGGACAGAGGAGTTCAGGCAGCGTCTGGCAGATGGCGAACAGCTGAATGACCTGCTGTTTGAAGCTTTCGCCACCGTTAGGGAGGCGGGTGTTCGGGCACTCAATATGCGCCATTTCGATACTCAGTTGATCGGTGGCATGGTGCTTAATCAGGGCAAGATTGCCGAGATGCGCACCGGTGAGGGAAAGACGCTGGTGGCGACCCTCTCCTGCTATCTTAATGCACTGCCCGGCAAGGGTGTTCATGTGGTCACGGTGAACGACTACCTGGCCCGGCGTGATGCTGAATGGATGGGGAAAATTTACTATTTTCTTGGTCTTAGTATCGGTGTGATTCAATCCGGTGGCGGAGAGGGGCCCAATGAGGGCTCTTTTCAGTATGATCCAGCCCACGACGGTTCAGCGGGCGGCTATCTGCATCTGCGGTCGGCCTCCAGGCAGGAAGCCTACGCTTGTGACATCACTTACGGTACCAATAACGAATTCGGTTTTGACTACCTGCGCGATAATATGGCCTTCAGTGCCGATCAGCGGGTGCAGCGTGAGAAGTTTTTCGCCGTAGTCGATGAGGTGGATTCGATTCTTATCGACGAAGCGCGTACTCCCCTGATTATCTCCGGTCCGGCGGAGGGAAGCACCGAGCTCTATACCCACATCAATAAAATCATTCCTGGGCTGACACAGCAGGATCCAATCGAGGATGAAGAGGGCAAGCCAGCCTTCGGCCCCGGTGATTTCTCGGTAGATGAGAAGGCAAAGCAGGTGTTCCTGAGTGAGGATGGACATCAGTATGTGGAGGACAAGCTGACAGAGATGGATCTTCTGGCGGAGGGGGCCAGCCTCTACGACTCGGGCAACATTATGCTGATGCATCATGTCACCGCCGCCTTGCGTGCCCACGCGCTGTTCCAGCGCAACGTCGACTATATCGTTCGCGACGGACAGATAGTTATCGTCGACGAGTTTACCGGCCGCACCATGTCCGGCCGCCGCTGGTCTGATGGGCTTCATCAGGCGGTAGAGGCGAAAGAGGGGGTGCCGATCCAGAACGAGAACCAGACACTGGCGTCGGTCACCTTCCAGAACTATTTCCGGCTCTACAACAAGCTCTCAGGTATGACCGGTACCGCCGATACGGAAGCACCTGAGTTTTTGCAGATCTACGGTCTCGAAGTGGTGGTGATACCCACCAACCAGGAGATGATTCGCAAGGACCTGGGGGATCTGGTCTATCTCAGCTCGGAGGAGAAGTATCGGGCTATTGTCGATGATATCCGCGACTGTATCGGGCGGGGCCAGCCGGTACTGGTGGGCACCGCTTCCATCGAGACTTCGGAGTTGATTTCCGGTTTGCTCGATGAGGGTGGGATCAAGCATGAGATTCTCAACGCCAAGCATCACGAACGTGAAGCCAATATCATCGCTGACGCGGGGCGGCCGGGGGCCATTACCATTGCCACCAATATGGCGGGTCGTGGTACCGATATTGTTCTCGGCGGTAATCCTGAGATGGATATTTCTGATTTGGGTGAAACCCCGGATTCCGCTGCGGTCGAGAAGATTCGGAGTGAGTGGGCAGTGCGACACCAGCAGGTGCTTGATGCTGGCGGTCTCCATGTAACCGGCACCGAACGTCACGAATCACGCCGGGTCGATAACCAGTTGCGTGGCCGCTCCGGTCGCCAGGGTGATCCGGGCTCGACCCGCTTCTACCTCTCGCTGGAGGACAACCTGATGCGTATCTTCGCCTCGGATCGTGTCTCGGCGATTATGTCCAAGCTGGGGATGGAGAAGGGCGAGGCGATTGAACACCCCTGGGTCACCAAGGCGATTGCCAACGCACAGAAGAAGGTTGAGGGGCGCAACTTCGATATTCGTAAGCAGTTGCTCGATTACGATGATGTGGCCAACGACCAGCGCAAGGTGGTGTACGAGCAGCGCGATGGACTGATGGATACGGACGATATCTCCACCTCAGTTGAAGCACTGCGAGATGATGTGGTCAACGAGCTGGTCAACAGCTATATCCCACCTGAGAGCCTGGATGAGCAGTGGAATGTTCCCGGCCTTACCCAGGCGTTGAAAGATGAGTATGACCTCGACTACTCACTACAGCAGTGGCTGGATGAGGATCACGATCTCCACGAGGAGACCCTGCGAAAACGTATCATAGACGAGATGGCTGCGACCTATACCGCCAAAGAGGCCTTGGCGGGATCGGAGAACCTGCGTCTCTATGAGAAGGCGGTGATGCTGCAGATTCTTGACTCCCATTGGAAAGAGCATCTGGCGGCGATGGATTACCTGCGCCAGGGGATTCACTTGCGCGGCTACGCTCAGAAGAACCCCAAGCAGGAGTATAAGCGTGAGGCGTTCGAGATGTTCTCCAACATGTTGGACGGGATCAAGCATGAGGTGGTCTCGGTACTGACCAAGGTGCAGATCCAGCCCCAGGAGGAGATCTCCGTTCCCCAGCAGGAGCAGGACATCACCGATTTCGAATTCCAGCATGAGGCGTTTGGCGGTTTTGATGAGGAGGCCCCGGCCGCAGCCGAGGAAGAGGAGGAGCATAAGCCCTTTGTTCGCTCCGAACGCAAGGTGGGACGCAACGAGCCCTGCCCCTGTGGCTCCGGCAAGAAATACAAGCAGTGTCACGGTAAGTTGCAGTAGCCGGTACGCTTTTTGGGAGGTTAAAAGCGGGACGCGCGACAGCATGGATGCAGGAGGTAGAGCGACGCAGGAAGCCAGAGCCGAGAGAGCGCAGAGAAAAGACTTATTTGGCAATATCTCTGCGCGCCCTGCTTTTCAGCCCCGGGTCAGGCCGTCATCAATGCAGCTAAGTTTGTGGGCTATACATTCCACCCTTTCTGTTACTCGACTATGGCAATAGTTCTGAAATCGACTGTAGGAGCGAACTTGTTCGCGAAGAACAGGCTACGGAGCTGAACGCGAACAAGCTCGCTCCAAATACAACATTAT
>JBEVXT010000812.1:0-4966 GCA_040505955.1 Sedimenticola sp.
CTTGATCACCCCTTCAACGATATCGTCAATATAGGTGAAGTCTCTACGGTGCTTGCCATAGTTGAACACCTTGATCGGCTCTCCAGCCAGCATCGCCCGGGTAAACTTCTGTAACGCCATATCCGGCCGATCCCAGGGGCCGTAGACGGTAAAAAACCGCAGGCCGGTGGTTGGCAGTCCATAGAGGTGGCTGTAGGTGTGGGCCATCAGTTCATTGGCCTTTTTGGTAGCCGCATAGAGGCTCAATGGATGATCTACATTGTGATGAACAGAGAAAGGCATTTCGGTGTTTGCACCATACACCGAGCTGGAGGAAGCATAGACCAGATGCTCGATACCATTATGCCTACACCCTTCGAGTATATGCCCAAAGCCAACGAGGTTGCTGTCAATATAGGAGAGTGGATTTTCCAGTGAGTAGCGCACACCGGCCTGAGCCGCAAGATTGACCACCCGATGGGGCTTGCACCCACTGAAAAGCGCCTTGACCCCCTCCCGGTCAGCAAGATCCATACGGTGGTGAGTGTAATTAGGGTGATCTACATGCCGCGCAAGGCGCGCCTCTTTCAATGCAGGAGGGTAATAGTCGTTGTGGTTATCGATACCGACCACCTCATCCCCTCGCGCCAGAAGGCGAAGCGTCAGTGCCGAGCCAATAAATCCGGCTGAACCGGTTACGAGTACACGCATCAGCCGCTCACTCCCCTACCGATCCCATAGTAGGTAAACCCGAGGCTCTTCATCTGCTCGGGATCATACAGGTTACGCCCGTCAAAGATCACAGGTGCCAAAAGATCCTGTCTTATTCTGTTGAAATCAGGGCTGCGGAACAGCTTCCACTCAGTGACCACTATCAGTGCATCGGCACCGACCGTTGCCTCTTCCTGGCTCTCTGTGTAAATAAGCCCGGCAAGCTCACCGTAGATACGGCGGCACTCATCCATCGCTTCGGGATCAAATACCCGAACTGCAGCCCCCCGCTCCCACAGCGCTTCCATCAGCACCCGGCTGGGCGCTTCCCGCATATCATCGGTATTGGGCTTGAAGGCCAAACCCCAGAGAGCAAAAACCTTCCCTTTCAGTTCACCACCAAAGTGCCGATCAATTTTTTCCATCAGCACCTGCTTCTGGCGCTCATTAACCGACGCGACCGCGCGCAGGAGTTTTGCGTCAAAACCCGCCTGCTCTGCAGTCCGCTCCAATGCATTGACATCTTTGGGGAAACAGGAACCGCCAAAACCGCAGCCGGGGTAGATGAATGAGTAGCCGATACGTGTATCAGAACCAATACCCTTTCTCACCTGCTCTATGTCCGCCCCCAGCAACTCCGCCAGATTGGCCAGCTCATTCATAAAGCTGATTTTGGTTGCCAGCATGGCGTTGGCTGCATACTTGGTCAACTCTGCAGAACGGATATCCATTGAGACGAAGCGGTCATGGTTGCGATTGAATGGCGCATACAGCTCCTTCAGCAGTTTTTCCGCTTTCTCGCTGTCGGTTCCAATCACCACGCGGTCGGGCTTCATGAAGTCATCCAGAGCTGCCCCCTCCTTGAGAAACTCTGGATTGGAGGCTACATCAAAATCAATTTCGACACCCCGTCGGTCAAGGCCTGTTCGGATACATTCCGAAACCCGATCTGCTGTACCCACCGGTACCGTCGACTTGTCGACCACCACCTTGTACTCATCCATATGCTCTGCGATAGTCTCCGCCACCGCCAGCACATGCTGGAGATCGGCAGAGCCATCCTCGTCCGGTGGCGTACCCACGGCAATCACCTGAAACTGGCCGTGCTCCACCGCATACCCTGCATCCGTGGTAAAGCCAAGCCGGCCTGATGAAGCGTTTCTCTTGAGCATCGACTCAAGGCCCGGCTCAAAAATCGGTACCTCACCCCGGTTGAGCATCTCGATTTTTGCTGCATCAACATCCATACAGATGACTTCATTACCCACTTCGGCCAGGCAGACGCCTGTCACTAGCCCAACGTATCCCGAGCCAAAAATTGTTACCTTCATCAACCCCCCTGGTATATCTGCTGAGCTATGTCAGCGCAATCCCGGTAAGTCTTTAGAACCTACCCCATTTAGCAGCCGCGATAATAACACTTCCCCACCTATTGTATCGAGATGGTCTCATGTAGCTGGCTATAAGCAAATCAATACTTGGCAACCCATCGGCAGATGGGTAGGATAGCCGTCATATCGCACTATTTTCTCTTGCCCTTCAGACAGTTATTTGCTCGAACCTACCTATACCCATGTCGACTTACAGCCAGTACACCCGCCTTCTGCGGTATGTCCGCCCCCACTGGAAGATTTTCCTCATCGCCATTCTTGGCACCGTGGTACTGGCCGCCACCCAACCGGCCATGCCGTATCTGATGAAGCCGTTGCTGGATGGCAGTTTTGTCGAAAAAGACCCCACCATGATCGCACTGATACCCCTCCTGCTGATGGCGCTTGCGGCAATCCAGGCGGTAGCCACCTTTGTCAGCGGTGTAAGCATGGAAATGGTGGCGACAAAGGTGGTGTTCAACCTGCGTGAGCTGATGTTCCAGCACCTGCTGATACTGCCCGCCCGCTTCTACGACAACAGCACTACCGGCATCGTCCTCTCCAAAATCACCTATGATGTCGAGCAACTGACCACCTCCGCCTCCTATGTGCTGGTGACCCTGGTTCGCGACTCCCTCTCTATCATCGGCCTGCTGGGACTGATGCTCTACCTCAACTGGCGGCTCACCCTGATCGCCTTTGTGTTGATGCCACTGGTGGCGCTCTTCGTCCGCATCGTCAGCAAGCGGCTGCGGCGTATCAGCCGAACCTTGCAGCAGAAGATGGGGGAGATGACTCACGTTCTTGAGGAGGTGATCACCGGCAACCGGGTGATCAAATTGTTCAGCGGCCAAAGCCACGAGAAAAACCGTTTCTTCGACGCCGCCAACAAGGTGCGACAGTTCAAAATGAAGAGTGTCATCGCCCACACCACCAGTGTTCAGATCAATCAACTGGTTGCGGTAGCGGGACTCTCCCTGATGGCCTATCTTGCCGCCCAGCAGTCGGCGGCCGGACGCTTCACCGTTGGAGAGTTTGTCGCCTTCTTCGGTGCCATGGCGATGACCTTGTCGCCTCTGAAAAAACTCACCAGCATCAATAACGAACTGCAGAAGGGGTTGGCTGCGGCAGAGAGCGTTTTCGATCTCCTGGATCAGGAGCCCGAATCCGACTGTGGCACCAGGACACTGGAAACCCCCAGGGGAAGCGTGGAGTGGCGTAGCCTCAGCTTCTCCTACACAGAGGGTACGAAACCCGCGCTCACAAGTATCCAGCTCACCATCAAGCCCGGTGAAAACATCGCTCTGGTGGGCCCCTCCGGCAGCGGAAAAACCTCTCTTGCCGCACTGTTACCCGCGTTCTACCGCCCCACCAGTGGTGCCGTCCTACTGGATGACATAGATATCAGTGAACTCCCCCTCAGCACCCTGCGCAGCTACATCTCCCTGGTCTCCCAGGATGTCTTTCTTTTCAACGACAGCGTCCGCGCCAATATCGCCTACGGCAGTTGCAGCACAGCTAGCGACGAAGAGGTGATCACCGCCGCCAAGGCTGCCAACGCCTACGAATTCATCCAGCAGATGCCCGAGGGGATGAGCACACCCATCGGCGACAATGGCATTCGCCTCTCCGGCGGACAGCGTCAGCGTCTCGCCATTGCCCGGGCGTTACTGAAGGACGCGCCGATACTGATCCTTGACGAGGCCACCTCCGCCCTAGACACCGAGTCGGAGCAGCTAATCCAGGAGGCGATGGAGCGCCTGAGCCGGGGCAGAACCACATTTACCATCGCCCACCGCCTCTCCACCATTGAACAGGCGGATCGGATTATCGTACTCGACGGGGGCACCATCGTTGAAAGCGGCAGCCACCAGGAACTGCTTGCCATCAACGGCCTCTACAGCAAGCTCCACCAGATACAATTTTCCGCCGGAAAGTGAACACAGACACCACAACCAGAGAGGGGGCAACCACCCCACCCCCTGCACTTTTTGCAGCCAGATACTGGATCGGTTGGTTTGGTCTTGGGCTGCTGCGGCTGGTAAACCTGCTTCCCTACAATACCCAACTTGGCCTTGGGCGTACCCTGGGCTCTCTTTTCGGTAAAATTGTCAAACGACGGGCGCAGGTTGCCCGGCGCAATCTGGAACTCTGTTTTCCCGAATGGGGGGAGAGCGAACGGGAGTCGCTGTTACAGCGCCACTTTAAGGCTGTAGGTATGGCAGTCATCGAGAGCGCCATGAGCTGGTGGGGCAGCGACCGGCAGATCCAGTCACTGGCCGAAGTCCGAGGCATGGAGCATCTGCAGCAGGCACTCGATGCTGGCAAAGGCGTGATTCTGCTTACCGGCCACCTCACCTCCATGGAGCTGGCTGGCCACATCATCAGCTCCCATCGGCGCATCGGCGCCATGTACCGGCCAATGAAAAACCGCTTGATGGAGCATTATGTCGGCAATGCCCGGCGACGGCGGCTATCACCGGTCTTTCCCCGTGACGATATCCGTACCATGACCAAGACGCTGCGCGAGGGAGGCACCGTCTGGTACGGCTTCGATCAGAACTACGGCGGCAGACACAGCATTTTCGCCCCCTTTTTTGGCGTACCAGCCTCCACCATCGCCACCACCTCGCGTTTCGCCAGGATGGGCAACGCCCTGGTCATCCCTTTCTTCCCCTTCCGGGGCAGTGACGGCCGCTACCTGATTGAGATCCAACCACCGTTGGAGGGGTTTCCGTCAGATGACATAGAGGCAGATACCCGGCGACTCAATGCCCTGCTCGAAGAGGCCGTGCGGCGGGCACCGGAACAATACCTATGGATTCACCGGCGCTTCAAGACACGCCCACCGGGATATGATCCGGTATACTAGACGCCAATCATCAAACAACAACCGAAGAATCATG
>JBEVXT010000813.1:0-13640 GCA_040505955.1 Sedimenticola sp.
TTTTGTGTTGGGCGCATGACGGTGAGTCGTGCCATCAAGCAGTCAGAAATTGAATCACACAATGTGCAATGGGAGACCTGACCCTCTTGCCTCTATGACCCTCTTGCCTCTCTCGAAACATCGAGCGAATAATTGAAGCTAACAATGCATTGCAGCGGACAAGCCGCTGAATGCGGCGTTATGTTTGTAACAAATTTCATAGTTTCGGGGCTACTTACCCCGAATGTCACCTAGTAGTAGGTGGCTAAAGGGCGGTGGAGCCAGCTAACCCAACTATGTTTGGCCCTGGCAGAAACCGTCTGACGCCGCAGCACATACTAGTTAAATGCTGTGGCAACCGCCTGGCATGGCGGTATATAAATACGGGTCTTCCATGACCCTACCGGTAGGGTCAGTTGATTGAGCAAAATCTCATGAAAACTAACCTAGCCATAGAGGTGAAAATTGATTTAGCAAAGGCCATAAGTGCTTTCTCAAGGCTTTGTGTAACCGTTGCAACAATCATCCATTACCTCTAACAAAAGTCCTACGGAGTTGGCGGCAGCTTGCTCCGTAGGCATAAATTTAACATAACCAGTAAAACCAGGCGGATGCAAAAAGCCGCGCCGCTGTTTTAAATCGTTAGCTGAAAGAAAATGGAACAGTCACAATACGAAATATCATCAAGGAATTATCTCGGTCGTGCAAGAGAATGCTTGGCCGAAGGAAGTAGTCAATCACTTTTCTACGCCGCATTTGAACTGCGTTGCGGAATAGAATCCAGAATGAGCGAATATCTTGAGGTTTGGGAGCACATATCAAAAAAGAAGAAGAAAGGTTGGCGTATTGCCGAAATGGGAAGAAACGTAGAGGAAGCCTTTAAGACAGGAAACAAGATAGTCCGTTGGGCAGTTCATGACAAAAGTACTAATGAACTTATTGTGTGCCTTTACTACACTCCAGTTACATCAGCGCTTAAAAAATCCGGTGAAAAACTTGGTAACTATTTACATTCAATGAAAAGACACAAAGTGCCTTCAGATCATTTCTGGATCAAATTGAGAAATGATCTCGAAAGTGCGTATGAGAAATTGGCTATAGCGAATACCGGAACATTGCTAGGTCCACCACTTATGAAAAGTGACACTGGTCAAGTTGATATGAGGGTTGAGCTCCCAAATGAAAATCAGCAACAGAACCCTCTTGGCCCTATCATGGACACCGGCATAGAGATTAAGGTGAATCTTTCATATATTTCGCATTTGCCGAAGAAACTTGAGAAACAAGCACATGTTTGGCAGCACTTCAGCTAACAAGCTGCTCCATCGGACGGCCAAAACTACGCGGCTTCTGTGCATTCCGCTTCGCTTCATTTTGCACAAAAGCCACTCCGTTTTGGCTGCCCATGTGCATTGGCGTTATGTGAAAAACAAGAGGACAATCATGAACGAACTTTCAGAAAATAAAAAACTAACTCGTATTGAAAAAAGATCAATTGAGGTCCAAGCAATTGCACCAATAATTGAAATAGTTTCAAAAAAAATAGGCAAAGAAGAAGCCTTAGAAGTGTTGAAAGAAGTAAATCAGCAAGAAGCATTTAAACGTGGTCAAAGCACAATTCGGACAGCAGGTTTTAGCACAATTGAGGAATTAGTAAAGGATGTAAGCACATGGGGAGATGGTGGAGAATGGAAAATTGAAATTTTGGAGGAAACCTCTACAACCTACTATTTCAATGTACATCGGTGTCTTTACTATGAGAAATACAAAGAACTTGGTTTGGAAAAAATTGGTGTTCAGCTTTCATGCTGCCGCGATGAGCCTTTCGCAAGAGGACTAGACCCTAAATTAAGACTATCTCGAACTCAAACCATTATGGAGGGGGCTAATTTTTGTGATTTTCGATACAATTTAGACGACTGATATGATTTTGGAATTATTAAACAATAAAAAACACATAATCAACTGTTACATTTCACAAGGAACCATATGAGTAAATTAGCTGATAGTGTGATACTTTTGGCGCTTGGTACAGCAATACTGTTTTGCTCGGGTACGGCTTATTACCATGGTTATGTAACTACCCTTGATTTAGAAACTCAAATAATAGAAAGAGGGTTTCACCAAACGCTTTATCAAGGATTGATGTTAACCATTTTGCCTGCGATATATTTGTCTTTAGTTGCATTTCCATTATTTTATTTTTATTCCCACGGATTATTACAACTATATGTTGATTTGTTAGAAGGAAAATACTCAAGAAAAAAGAAACTTATTAAAATCAAAAAAATTTGGCTTGGAAAAAAGAAGGATAGACAAATACAAATTAATGCAAAGAAACAAACTACCCATGTATTGATTATCTCTATTGCGGTACTGTCTTTCATATTTTCTATGTTCTTGCTTGAAAAAAAAGGAAGAAATGAAGCAAAAGAAGTAATGGCTTTAACAAGTGCGGGTAAAGCTGCAAAACAAAAAACTATAACGGCAAGGATTGATGGCCAGAAAATTGATCTTCAATTGCTTATATGTGGAGCAAGAAATTGCGCAGGGCTAAAAATGAATGATAAAAATATTTACTACTTTACACATACATCCTTTTCCCATAAACAGCAGGAAAGAATGTAACAAGTAGCTCCACCGGACAAAATACTCGCTACACTCGCATTTTTCCGGTGAGCTAGGCGTTAGATGCAGAAAAAATGCCAAATTCAACAGCCGAGCTAGTAAATACCTTTACAGAGGAAGTGGAGAGTCAGTTCAGCTTCTTGGTGAGTGAGTACGGGTTTGAGAATGAATCAGGCCTTTCTGATTTTAAAGGCCCTGTTTCACAGTTAAAAACGTTTAATCCGGGAAAAATGCCAGGGCTGTATTGGCTAATCGAGCGTTACAATCGTCCCGGAATACGCGTGGAAATAGGATATGGTGATCGCGAATTATTAATTGAAGCCGCGTGGTGGTTTCAAGATCAACAGCATGGTTTTGGTATGTGGGAAATACTTAACGCAGCCGATCTAAATAGCAAAGGCATTGGAGGTGGCGCATGGGTTAATTCTTCAGAATTCATGAAGCGAACCATCTCTGATATGGCTATATCACTGAAGAAGAACATTGAACTGTTCGTTAATCCTAGAAAAGAACTCATTGATCGTGCGCTAGAGATTCGAGGCCAACGGCTCAGATATGACCAAGATAAGCAGCGTGAGCTAGATTTAAGCCACGCTAGAGTAGAAGCTGCATCTGGGTTTAGGAAAAAGAACTATCGAAAGGTCATTGAGTTATTAAGCCCTTTCTCAGAAATATTATCGGAAGCAGATCATAAAAAGATCAAACTTTGCAGAAAGTATGAAAAAATCATCTAACAAAAAGTTCAACAACGCTCGTTCCTCGCTTGGACGCGCTAACGCGCGCCAGTTAACTTGGCGTTATGCACATGGAGGAAACAGTGCTCATTAGCGAAACAGAACGTATGCTGATCAGGCCTTTGACTTTAGACGACCTGCCCGTACTGAAGTCAATTCTCAGTGATCCTGAAGTGATGAAATATTCTGTTCGAGGAATTTGCGATGATGCCGCAACCCGAAAATTTATCGAATGGTGCCTTGCGTGCTATACGTCCCACGGAGTTGGTCCTTGGGCGCTGGTCGATAAAGAGTCATCTGACCTTATTGGTTTCTGTGGTGTTGGCCCAGAAGTTGTCGGTGATGCCGAAGAAATTAACCTTGGGTATCGTCTTGCTAGACAGTACTGGGGTACAGGTTTGGCATCAGAGTCGGCAAGGGCCGTCCTGACCTACGCTTTCAGTCAGAAACAGTTTGAGTCGGTCGTTGTGATAATCGAGCCTGAGCATATTGCATCTATGCGTGTCGCAGAGAAGGCTGGATTCAGCAACTATCAGAATGTGGAGTTTCATGGGCGGCCAGTCAGGCTATACCGTTTGACTCATGACCAATGGAATGCTTTGCATAACCAAGCATTGCAGCGGACAAGCCGCTGAATGCGGCGTTAGGTTGTAAAAAATTAGCACTGAGAAATTAATTATACATTTCATAACCCTTGCCATTGTTCTTAGCCTCAGTGCATGCAACATGCAGGGAGTGCGGCATGTGGTGATTGTGGATAACGAGGGATCATCAGTGAACCATGTAACTGTTGTGCCGTTGTTTGCTGTGAACATTGGCGTTGGGGTAGGCGCTGATGGCAAAGGGCCTCATACTTATACACATCTAGTCACAAAGCCGTTCATATTTAATTCGGGTGAAGACTTAATCGCATATCATCCATCTAGTAAGCAGGTTTTAATTCCAGTCCCGCTTGGTGTCGTTGCAGGCAAAGGTTATAGTGGTGTTCGTTGGCTTATTTTAAAAGAAGGGTATTCTTTAAAAATCGTAAATAGAGTGCAAATATACAGTGATAGGCCGATTGTTTTAGAGCGTAAGCAGGGTGCCTCACATAAAGATGTTGTTAATAATTTATTATCGATTCCCGTTACACAGGCTAAAATAAAACAATTATTTAAAATGACCAAGCTAAGTGAGGATATTAAGGTGGAGTTTAATATGCAAGATCGGGCAATCCTAGATTCTATTTGAGTCATAGATCAATGAGTGAAAGCAACCTAACCAGCGCTTCAACTCAGACAGGCGCATACTGCGTGCCTGCTGGTTAAGCTAATCGTTATGCGTAAAAAATGAGTATAGATATGCATCACACTTCGGGAAGTTGCCATTGCGGGAATATATCATTTGAAATAAGCACTTCAATTGAACCATTTGCTTATAACCCTAGAGCATGTGATTGTGAGTTTTGTAGGAAGCACAACGCCTCCTATCTATCGGATAGAAATGGAGCGCTTTTAATTGAAATAAAAAATAAGTTAATGCTAAATAAATATAAGGTAGGTAGTGGTATTGCAGATTTTCTTGTATGTAACAAATGCGGTGTTATGGTTGGTGTCTGCTATGAATTACAGGGTAATATTTATGGGGCAATCAATACCAATGCAGTAAACCAGGATGTACAGTATGGAGAGGAGGTTGTTATTTCTCCGAGGCTATTAACGGACATCGAAAGAATTGATCGCTGGAAAAATATCTGGTTCAACAATGTTCAAGTTGAATATGGTAATGCGTAAATATCGCATAACAAAGCCAATTAACGCGGACATTTTGCTACGCTGCGCTTCGCAAAATTCCGGTTATTGGCGACGTTAGCCTAAAAACACATTGGTAATTATATGAGCATGACAAAGCGAATGCTGGAATCTCCTCCTCAATGGAGTAAGGAGGAAAAAGAGAAGCACAAGCGTGAAATGATTGAGGCGGTCACCGAGTTTTTTTCACAAAACACAAAATACCTCCTTCCATTTATTGGGCAACACTATAAATATAAAAAATCACGTATCTATAAGCAATTATATGAAGACGCATTTAGGGTGCCATCTCAATCTAAGTTCTATTCAGACATTAAAAAGGCAGAAGGTGTTATTCCTTTTTTAACTCATTATTTCTACAATAACCTCAAAGAGAGCCTTGAGAGTTTGAGCTTATCACCCATAGTTATCAATGAAATAGTCGAAAAAACAAAAATAAGATACTGCTTGAATTTAAATGAAGCTGGCAATTATTCACCATCAGAAGAAACAATAGAATCCGCTGATGATTTTAAGGCTAAGCCAAGAAAGTTTAAGGTAACTAAAAAGTCTAGGGCTACAACTTACCTGTCAGAGAGTTCAATCCAAGCATTTTATAAAGAAATATATAGAAGTAACGAGTTATTTTATAAAACAAATCCTGATGCATTATACAATTTGGCTTCTATGGATTATCAGAATTACTTGCAATCTCCATATTGGCTTATTGTCAGAAGTATAGCGCTCCATCGGGATAGCTTTAAATGTGTAGTGTGTGAAGAAATGGCTACTTGTGTCCACCATTTAAGTTATGATGAAGATGTCCTTTATGGGAAAGACCTTGATCAAGTTGTCTCATTGTGTGAATCATGTCACCACAAAATAGAATTTAGTGATGATGGAAATAAAATATCAAGCATTAGTGAGAAGCTATATCGTTACAAGCAAATCATAAAAGGCTAACAAAAGGTTGCACTCCGACCCACCTAACTTTTGCGGCGATTCGGTATCTATGGTTTTAATTAACATCATCATGTGGTCAAGCTCATCGGGTTTAATCCGGTGGTCGGGTGAACCTAAGCGTTAGAGAGCGCAATGAGTTGTCTTGTACTTGATGCAATGGGCGTAATCTTCAAATCAGCTGACGACGTCGCTGAATTACTCATTCCATTCATTTCAGAGAAAACTGGAAGTTCTGATGAAGAGGCTATCCAGTCAGCATATATAGAGGCAAGTCTCGGAAAAATAGACCCCGACGAATTTTGGGCGCAAGTCAACATGCTTCCAGAATCCGAAAATGGCTATCTTTCCCGGCATTCATTAAATCCCGGCGTGCTAGAACTCTTAGCCTTTGCAAAAGATAACAAGGCTCCTGTATGGTGCTTATCGAATGATGTGGGACGGTGGTCTAACAAACTTCGAAGCAATTTTGGAATAGAAGAATATCTAGCAGGTTCAGTTATTAGTGGTGATGTAGGCGTGAGAAAGCCAGATAGAAAAATCTATGAAATTTTAATTAATCAAAGCGGTTATAAAATTGATGACTTATTATTCGTTGATGATCGAGAGAAAAATGTAATTGCCGCTCGTGATATAGGCATTGAAACAGTACTGTATAAACCAGAGGAAGGCTTCGCTTATGCAAAAAGTTGGATATCACGACGCGCTCTCTAAGAGGGATAGGAAGGGGGTTTTGATCCCCCTCCCTCTCACACCACCAGGCATACGGGTCCGTACCATGGCGGTTACCAAAAGTGCCGAACCGTAGTCGGACAAGCTAACCAAGGTACAGAAACTTGATTAACCTTGAAAATAACGTACTCACCAACGCGCCTATCACCTCTTACGAGAGCCGGTCGGCTCAAACTGAGAATAGAGCATGATGCGAAATTTTCTCTTTTGGCTTCAGGCCTTCGCTTCATCTGTTAAGAATCCACTACTATGCCCTCTGCTGACTTCTGCCCAGTCACCCCATGCATTACTACATGGAGCGCTCCCACCAACGGTGAGCGCAAAGCTGGGCAGATCTCCCCGGGTAAGAACATGATCTTTCCCTGCACAACTGCCGCATTTACCATCCCCCATATTCTCCGGACGGGCTTCGGAATGTTGTGCTCCCTCGCCCAGGGGTTCGGCCTTATATACGGTTTCTGTTCGTCAGCTCGCAGGTTTGCACTCTGGCTTCTTTCAGACATCGGGTCGCCCCTCTGCCCTTGCCTTCGGCTAGTACTTTTAAAAGGTGTCAATACGACTCCTTTCCGGAATATGTACAGGGGACTTACACCCCATAAAATCATGCCCATGCCGGGCACACACAAACGCATGCAGTCGGACAAAGTGCCCGCTACGCGCGCACTTTGCCGCTGATGCTGGACGTTAGGCGAGGTAGGCCGCATCCTTTAAGAAAACTCTCTTGTCCTTTCAGTAAAAAGAGCCTATCCTTTCAGTAAATGTTTTTCTTAAAGGGTAAATTGTGAGCAATAAAGAAAGAGGTGAGAGGATTAGGCGTCAAATTGTTAGAGACGTGCGACACCATCCTACTGATATTTCTAAACATATTTCCAAAATCTTCTCTATCACTGTTCAAGCCGTAAATAGCCATATAAGGCGTTTGGAAAAAGAGGGCTGGCTAATATCAAGTGGTACAGGTAAGGGGAAAAGGTACTTTCTTGGTGATCTAAGGGAGCACAAATCTCTGTTCCCTCTTTCAGAAGAGCTTACTGAAGATGGTATCTGGAGAAATCAGTACTCATTCATATTTGAAGGCTTACCAGAAAATGTAGTTGATATATGCCACTACGGTTTTACAGAAATGGTTAATAATGCGATTGACCATTCTGGTGGAAAACATATTTATATATTCACAATCAGGGATAAAGAAGAAATTAAAATTCTTGTGCTTGATGATGGTGAAGGTATTTTCAGGAAAATTAAAAGGTCATGTGATCTAATTGATGAACGACAAGCGCTCTTTGAATTATCAAAAGGAAAATTGACTACGGATCCTGATAATCATACGGGAGAAGGAATATTTTTTACATCTAGAGTATTTGATGAGTTCGAAATTGATTCTAAAGGTGTGAAATTTAGTCATGGTGATCAATATGAATTTGATTTCATTTTAGAAACGGAGTTTTCTAAAAATGAAGCTGGCACTGCAGTATATTTACTTATCAAGAGGGATTCCGAGCGTGACATTCAAGCGGTATTTGATGACTATACAGGCTCGGATGAGTTTAAGTTTAATAAAACTGTAATTCCTGTTCGATTAGCACAATATGAAAATGAGAAACTAGTCTCTCGGTCTCAAGCGAAAAGGCTTCTTTTACGTATAGAGAAGTTCAAAAATGTTGTTTTTGACTTTGAAGGAGTGTCATCTATAGGCCAGGCCTTCGCAGATGAAATATTTCGGGTATATGCCAATAACCATCCCAACATTGTGTTGCTTCCTGTAAAAATGGAACTGAATGTGAAAAAAATGGTTCATAGGGCTGTTGCAGGGCAGAAGTAAAATAAATTTAAAATTAACAAGGACAGCCATCATTAACACAATACAAACTACCAGTAGAGTGAAATATAATTTTAGATGCGAATACCAGTAACGAATACCATAACGAATACCAGGACACCCATCACTTACACAAACACTATTGAGTGATGGGCGTCCTGGTATTGCTCATCGACGAAGACGAAAAAGAGGGTGTCTCTGAGAGTATCGTTGATGTTGAGTACGTCGAGGAAAACTACCCCAAGCTTGTCAAGAGAGCCCAACAGCTTCGTGCTGCTGTTGGCTCCGCTGAATGGCATTTCATCCGAGAGGTGCTTGAGCAAATGATTGCTGTTGGTGGAGGTGCAGTCCCTTTAGCAGACTTGCTCATGGAGCTTGGTCACACCGAAGATTATTACAGCGAAGAGTTCAAGCATCTGTTTTCGCTTGGTTACTTGCATGCAGATGAATCCGGATTCTCATTGGATGGCCACGCGAGTAGCCTTTGGGATTTGTATGACGCTATAGATACAGAAGTAATCGAGGCCGAAGACGAGCCGGAAAATGCTACGGCAATATTCTCCGAGCTAATAGATTAATGCTAACAAGGCCAATCACAGCGCGGCTTCGCCTTCACTACAAAGCTGCGCGTGTTTGCGGCGTTATTTGAACAGCCCCTCTTATTGATCAGCGTCCCCATCAGCCAGGGCTGCGAACAGTTTCATGTAATCTCCGTAGCCTTCACTCTCCAAATCTTCCTTTAAAATAAAGCGCAGGGAAGCTGAGTTCATGCAGTAACGCTGACCGGTGGGGGCTGGCCCATCGTCGAAAACATGACCCAGGTGAGAGTCACCGATACGGCTGCGTATCTCAGTACGTGTAGAGAACAGTTTTCGATCCGTTTTTTCTGTCACTACATCTGCCGCAATGGGACGGGAGAAGCTGGGCCAGCCGGTTCCCGATTTGTACTTATCGGTGGAGGAAAATAGGGGTTCGCCGGTGACAATATCCACATAGATGCCCGGCTGCCTCTGATCCCAGTAGGGATTGTCAAAGGGGCGCTCTGTGCCCTCTTCCTGGGTCACATGATACTGGAGTGGCGTCAGCATCTCTTTTATTGCCGCTTTTGCGGGCTTGGTGAATTGCTCGGTTGTCGTCATTTTATCAGTTACCTCAGTCTCATCATCCTTGAATCTGGTGAAATCAACATTACGATCCTCCCCCCAAACCTCATCAACGAACTGATAGCGCCCTGAGTTGGAAGTATAGAAATTATAACGAATAGGGTTCTTTCTGTAGTAGTCCTGATGGTGCTCTTCTGCATCATAAAACTGGGTAAAGGGGACTATCTCTATGGTGACCGGTTTCTTATAACGGCCGTCGGCAGTCAGTTTATCTCTGGCAGCTTCAGCCTGTTTTTTCTGCTCTGCATTGTGGTAGAAGATCGCCGGGCGATACTGGCTACCACGATCTGCGAACTGTCCTCCCGAGTCTGTCGGATCCATCATCCGCCATAACCCCTGTAACAGACCGGAATAACTGATGATTTTTGGATCATAATAGACTTGAACCGCTTCGGTATGGCCTGTCCCACCTGCTGCAACCCGTCTGTACGATGGATTTTTATCGCCCCCTCCGCTGTAACCCGATATGGCCTCGTAAACACCGGGTAGTTGCTCAAAGCCCGACTCCACACACCAGAAGCAGCCACCGGCAAAAGTCGCCACCGGCAGGATCTCCCGCATCTCTTTTGTCAGACCCACTTTCTCTGCCATCGATTCATTACAACCGGATAACAGAACCAACAGGGAGAGCAAGCCACTCCATAAGATTAATTTCATCGCCTATTCCTCTAAATTGAGTTTATGTGCGATTAAGTATGGATGATGAGTTTCAACACGCTATCACGAAAAAATCACATTTCTGTCTCACTGGGTTAGATCCGTTTGGGACAAAAAGTTTCCTGATGCCTCACTGAAACTCAGCCAGCTACCATGATGAGGGAATTTTTCCGGAAATAAATGCAAATAGACGTAAATTAGAAGTAACTATTCAGCACGGTAATCCTGAACTCATGCGTAGGAGCGAACTTGTTCGCGAAGAGCACATTTCGTAGTCCATCGCGAACAAGTTCGCTCCTACAACACCACTGGTTTACCATAACTGTGGTTTTTAGGATTTTGCTACAGAGCTGGTTTAAGGATAAAAAGGCACAAAATGCAAGTTTATGTGTGCAAATGATTATTTTTAACTCAGAAACGGCATATTTCAGGGGTGAGCTGAATAGTTACTTAGAATCTTTGTTTACTTCGCTCACTTTAGCGACAGAGTGAAGCAAAAAGATGCTCCACCTTTAGTGGTGTTTTGTACAGTCAATTGACCGTCTTGCAGTTCAGCAATACGTTTCGCGATGGCAAGCCCCAGACCGGCGTGGCCGCTTGTTCCCCCTCTATTTTTACCCTGATAGAAAGGTTCGAAGAGCCGGGGCAGGTCATCTACATCAATGCCTGATCCAGAGTCTGTAACAGTGACCGAAACACTGCGCTCTTCCGTCACCATACTCAGCTCAACCAAACCACCGGCGGGTGTATGCTCGATCGCATTACTGATCAGGTTATCCAGCAGGCGTTCAGTCAGGGCGATATCAGCGGTGATCAGCGGGGTCGTGACCGGTGGGCTCATGCGCAGTTTCACCTGTGCTTTTTCAGCATGCAATCTGAACTTCTGCATAACATCTTGAAGCAGTTCAGCAATGGCGCAGGGTTCGGATTTTGGCTGTAGATCTCTCGCTTCCAGGTGTGCAAGCTCAAATAGATCCTCAACCATACTGGTCAGCCGGGTGCTCTGACGCAGTGCGGTCTCCAAATACTCCTGTTGGGTTGAGGTTTCCAGTTGCGATCCCTTCATTCTCAGTGTTTCGAGATAGCCATGCAGTGCGGCCAGAGGTGTACGCAAGTCATGGGATATCTGCGCCACCAACTCCCGACGCAGTTGATCCTGATCTTTCAGCTCCGACAACTGAACAGTAATCCGCTCTGCCATACTGTCAAAGGCCGCACCCAGGTGCGCCACTTCGTCATGGGAACTGCTGCCACCAGAGCTGTATGGCGTGTGCCGGGTAAACTCACTGCCCCTGAAACTGTCCATTACCAAGGATAGGCGTTGCAGTCTGCGGGTAAGCAGGTGAAACAGCAGCAGCCCGATCAACAGTCCGACGCCCAGGCTGCCGGTAACCACCCAGGCACTGAAACGAAGTGCATAACTCTCCAGAACAATCTGTTCTGCTGAGTCGAACTCTTCACCCTGTAGCACTACATAAAGATAGCCCTCTGGTGCATCACCGGAGGGTACAGGGGTGACGGAGAAGGCTTTTTTACGATCATGGGAACGTGGATCATCTCCCAGCAGGGGGAAGTCATCACCACTCAGGAAGGCCTGGATCGGGGCAATGTCCACATGCTCTCGCTTTACCCGGCCGGGGTCTGCTGAAAAGGAGAGAATACGCCCTCCCTTATCCAGCAGATAGATCTCAATACTGGGGTTGATATCCATATAGGCGCTGAAGGTCTTCTTCAGTGCCGCTGCATTTATCTCCCCCTCTTCAACAAGATTGCGATCTGCAACGATGCGTGATGCCAGATCACGGTTGAAGTGCTGGGTAAGCTCCTGCAGATAGCTTTTGATGGCGGATGAAGTGATGATGCCGTAGGTGATGCCAATGGTGATAAAAATAACCACCAACGTGGCAGAGAGACGGGAATATAAGGTGTGGAACACGAAACTCTTCTCCCTATTCCTGAGTGTCGGAGAACTTATATCCCACACCCCAGACAGTACGGATAAATCTGGGATCAGATGGGTCGCTCTCAATCTTTGCTCTCAACCGGTTGATGTGAGAGTTGACGGTATGCTCATAACCATCATGGTTATACCCCCATACCTGGTCGAGTAGTTGAATACGGCTGAATACACGACCCGGGTGGCGGGCAAAGAAGAGCAGCAGGTCAAATTCCCGTGCGGTCAGCTCAGCCTGGTGGTCATCAATGGTCACCAGGCGCCGATCAACATCGATTACCATGTCGCCCCACTGTAGAATCTGCCCGGGGGTATCCATAGTATCGGGCTGCTGCAGCGCATCCACCCGCCTGAAGAGGGCTTTGATGCGGGCAATAAGTTCCGGAATGCTAAAGGGTTTTGTCAGGTAGTCATCCGCTCCCATCTCCAGCCCAAGCACCCGGTCGAGTTCACTTGATTTTGCTGTCAGCATCAATATAGGGATGTAACCGGCACTCTCGCGCATCTTTCGGCAGAGTGTCAGTCCATCGGTATCAGGCAGCATCAGATCGAGCACAACAAGTTGGTAACCCTCCTTGGCGAACAGCCTCAGGGCGGTTTCACCGTCACCGGCAATATCGGCATCACAGCCGATATCTGCCAGATGCTCCTGCACCAGGCGGGAGATATCGGGTTCATCTTCTACTACCAGCACCTTGCGCTGCATGAAATTCTCTCTTAAAACAAGATTCAGTGTTCATCATCACCTTAGATGGGGTACGAGGCAAAATGATAAGCACTCAGTGTAAAACGTAACGAGCGTGCTGAATAGTTACCTGGAAAGTAACCATTCAGGTATCTATTCAGCACCGATACACAGGCGGGTTACTTGCTATCCGAATGATGCGGTTCGTACCTCACCGCATCCTACAATCCTTTCTCTGCCTATGTTTGCATGTAGGATGTGGTGAGCTTGCGAACCGCATCAATCACCTGAATAGTTACCCTTGACAGAGGCTAATTCAGAACCGGTTCACTTTTTCACATCTCTTTTTTCATCATCTCACCCTCCATGGACTCCTTCATTGTTTTTTCATCCATCATCTCGTCCTTCATCTTCTTCTCCATCATCTCACCTTCCATGGGCTCCTTCATCGTCTTTTCATCCATCATCTCGCCCTTCATCGGCTTCTTCACCATCATTTTATCATCGGACATCTGTTTGCTCATGTGCTCACCTTCCATTTTCTTACCCGTCATATCGGTAGA
>JBEVXT010000813.1:13740-33263 GCA_040505955.1 Sedimenticola sp.
CCTTCATCGGCTTCTTCACCATCATTTTATCATCGGACATCTGTTTGCTCATGTGCTCACCTTCCATTTTCTTACCCGTCATATCGGTAGAGCATGCGGCTAGTGCAACCGACATCAGGGTAATACCAAGAAGGTTTGTAACGGTCTGTTTGCTGAGTTTCATAATCTTTATCACCTTATGTTTTCCGGCCGCGAACGCCGCAGCATGATTATTTAATGGACACAGCCATCAGCCTGATAGAGCGTGGCAAACAGCGTGTGATGTAATTAAAGGATCAAAAAATCTCCCAATGATCACGAAGAGATCACAAATTAATCACGCGTGGATAGGCTGGTGAAAGTTGCTCGATAACAGGCATAAAAAAACCCCGCAATTGCGGGGCGTTGAAAGTTCATCATGTGACCAGAGGGAGAGGAGAGATTGGCACCAAGCCCGGCGATACTGAGAAGCTACCAGCTCAACCTCTATTGTGCTCTCTTACTCTGCTTCTTTGGGCTTCTTACTCAGCACACGATGAATTCCTTCGGCGGTGATCCGGTTACCCAGTTTGCGCATCTTTACCGCAATCTCATCTTCTGATTTACCCTTTTTTACCATCCGTTGGATCAGTGCCAGAGATTTGATATCGTGATCCTCTTTGGCGAACTCTCCATTCCGAACCACTTCTTTACGGGCTTTATGGAGGTTCTCCAGGAACCGCCCGGGTTTTCTCAGGTACTTTCCGGTGTTGTGATCCACTGTGGTTTTGGAGAGGGCATCTGTCATACCTTTGAGCAGGGTGACGATGCTCTCCTGGGTTAATGACCCGCTTGAAACACCAAGGCTCAACAGCTTCTCAAAATCGTGCATCAGCCGGTTTGCCAGCTTCTTTTCCAGTTTTGCCCGCTTTTTGGTACCACCCTTCTTCTTCGACATCTGTCTACTCCCTATTATTGGTGTTGTAGCTCTAACCTGAGGATAGGAAAAGCTATGGGGTTTTTCTAGAGCGAATCAGGCGGCGGGGGTGAAAATGTTGAAAATACCGGAAGATAGAAGAAAAAACCTCTATTTGGGGTGGCAAAGTGGCCTTCAATTTCCTATGCTTCGGCCTCTTTATCAGAATGGCGGGCGGAGTGATGTTACAGGATAGCCTCAACAACACCAATGTAGCGGAAGAGCGGGTGCTGGTTTCCCCGGTTGATTTTAAGCACAGGCTTCCCATCACCGAGAAGGGGGAGGCGCTGGTCTGGAAGGGGCGGCGTACCATTAAGGATATCTTTACCCGCAAGGATCCGCGCCTGCTGGTGGTGATTGGCCCCTGTTCGATTCATGATGTTGAGGCGGCCAAGGAGTATGCCAAGCGGCTGATGAAGCTCCATGATGAGTTGGGTGATACCCTCTACATCGTCATGCGTATCTACTTCGAGAAGCCCCGCACCACCGTCGGTTGGAAAGGGTTGATTAATGATCCCCGCATGGATGACAGCTTCCACATAGAGGAGGGACTGCCGAAGGCGCGGGAACTGCTGTTGTGGCTGACTGAGCTTGGCCTGCCGGCGGCCACCGAAGCCCTTGATCCCATCAGTCCCCAGTACATGGGGGATCTATTCTCCTGGGCGGCTATCGGCGCAAGAACCACCGAATCCCAGACTCACCGGGAGATGGCCTCAGGTCTCTCCATGCCGGTCGGTTTCAAAAACGGCACCGACGGCGGCCTGGAGGTGGCGATTAACGCCCTGCAATCGGTCTCCCATCCACACAGTTTTCTCGGTATCAACCGGCAGGGTCAGGTGGCGGTGATCAAGACCAAAGGCAACGTCTGTGGTCATATCATCATGCGTGGCGGCAACGGCTTGCCCAACTACGATTCGGTGCACGTTGCCCTCTGCGAAGAGGCTCTGCGCAAGGCGGGGCTGTCGGAGAACATTATGATTGACTGCAGCCACGGTAACTCCAGCAAGCAGCCGGAGTTACAGATCCTGGTGGCGGAAAATGTCGCCAGCCAGGTGCTGGAGGGCAATCGCTCAATTATAGGTATTATGCTGGAAAGCAATATCAACGCTGGTAACCAGTCGATCCCGGAGGATCTGAGTCAGCTTGAATACGGAGTCTCTGTCACCGATGGCTGTATCGGTTGGGAGACCACTGAGAAATTGCTGAGGAACATTGCAGCAAAGTTGAGGCAGAAACTGCCGGAGAGAATCGCATAAAAAAAGGGGCCGCTAGACGCGGCCCGAATAAGGAGGAGAAAGTATCAGTGGGTGCATATAAACCCCACTGCCACTTGCTACCCGACGATTAGATCATGGCCGGCTCCCTTGAGTCATTGATAGATCGCAATGACTCTCTCCGCAGTCAATGTCATTAACTTAAGCTTAATACCATGGTCATCCCTGCATAGGTTGGAACCCAGTGGTCGAACTTCCCTCTTTCCCGTCATACCCGCGCAGGCGGGTATCCAGCGCTACGGAGCGCTGTCCCCTGGATTCCATCCTTAGGTCCGTAAACGGTGCATCCCTGCACCACTACTCCCGCCTACGCGGGAATGACGAGCCTGAAGTTTACGGGGAATTTTCCACCTAAGTTAATGGCATTGTCTCCGCAGTGATATACCCTTGCAATAGCTACTGTCATTCCAATACCTGCATCAGAGAGTTTTGACAAAGACCTTTGAGCTGCGCTTGTAGTTGTAGAGTTCCCGCCGTTTTATCGGCAGGGATTTTACCGGCAGGGCGGTAAAACCCCGTTCGCGGAACCAGTGGGCGGTTTGGGTGGTGAGGACGAACAGCTGTTTGATCGATTGGTTGTGCGCCCGGCTCTCCATATGTTGCAGCAGGGCGTCACCCCGTTTGCCGTTACGGTAGTCTGGATGCACCGCCACGCAGGCCAATTCGGCCATCTGCTCTTTTGGATAACAGTAGAGAGCAGCGCAGCCGATCACCGCACCGTCAAGCTCAACAACGCTGAAGCGCCCGATCTCTGTTTCCAGCAACTCCCGCGAGCGACGCACCAGTACACCACTCTCCTCCAGGGGGGCGAGCAGTTCGAGAATACCGCCGACATCATCAATGCCGGCGGTACGGATCTCTTCGTAGGGCTCGGCGGTGAGCATAGTGCCTACACCGTCCCGCGTGAATAGCTCCTTGAGCAGTACGCCATCGATGCGACGGTCGAGAAGATGGGTGCGTTCAACACCACTGCGGCACGCCTTTACTGCACTTTGCAGCTGCTGGACAAACTCCTCCGATAGCTGCTTGCGCTGCTTGATCAGCATATCCACTTCTCTCGGTATCACATTGGTCAGCAGCCGGTTACTACTGTCGCGCAGCCCCTTGCCCTCTATCAGGGTAATTAGTTTGTCGGCGCCAAGTCCAATGGCGATAGCGCTGGCGACATCGGCGGCGCTCAGGTTGAATACCTCGCCGGTGGGTGAGTAGCCGAGGGGCGGGATCAATGCGATAGCGCCCACCGCCAGCACCTGGCGGATCGCTTCAGCATCGACACGCCGTACCTGTCCGGTGTGGCCATAATCGGTGCCATCCCGTATGCCGATCGGCTGGGCAGTGACAAAATTGCCGGAGGCGACACGGAGCTTGGCCCCGGCCATGGGTGAGTTGGCCAGCCCCATGGAGAGCAGAGCCTCAATCTCAACACGCACGGTACCGGCGGCCTCTTTGATGCAGCTTAATGCCGCATCATCAGTGACCCGCAAGCCGTTGATGTACTGCATCTCCACCTTGCGCAGCAGCAGCCGTTCCTCAACCTGGGGACGGGCACCGTGTACCAGCACCAGGCGAATACCGAGTCCATGGAGTAGGGCGATGTCGTGCACCAGATCGGCAAAATTCTCATCCGCCACCGCTTCACCACCAAAGGAGATGACCATCGTTTTGCCCCTGTGGGCATGGATGTAGGGTGATGAGCTGCGGAACCAGTCGATAAAAGGATCGGGCTGCTTTTTCTCTCTTTTTGCCACTTTCATTTCCTGCTAGGGCTCTAATGGTTGCGTTAGCACTGATAGAGTCAGGTATAGATGATTTTTTGGTAACTATTCAGCTCACCCCTGAAATCCGCCATTTCTGCGTTAAAAAATGATCATTTAGCCATGTAAACTCACATTTTTCGCCTCGAACTGATGAATTTCAGGGGCAATTTGAACAGTTACGATTTTTTGTGGTTCAACCGATGTAAAATGTCCCACCTATTCATTTTTGGGTAGAGGCTGGTTAGAAGTATCCCTGATTTAATCTGCCTTGACCACGATTTCAAGGAGAATGCATTCAATGACCAGATATCTGCCGCTGATTATTTTACTGCTGTTCTCAGGTTGTCAGGAGAACGAGTCGATAGTAGTCCAGGTCGCAGGTATTACCGTTGATGTTGAGTTGGCTGCAACGCCGGAGAGTCGACGTGAGGGTCTGATGGGTCGTGACTCGCTGGCTCGAAACCGGGGTATGCTGATGGTGTTTCCACAGGCGAAGGAGTTGGCGCTGTGGATGCTCAATACCCATATTCCACTCGATGTCGGTTTTTTCGACACTGCCGGGGTGTTGCTGAATATCGTCTCCATGGAGCCGGACGGTGGAGAGACAATTTACCACTCCAGCGCATCTGCGCTCTACGCACTGGAGATGAATCGTGGATGGTTCGAACGTAAGGGGATAAGGCCGGGAGCCCATCTGCAACTGCCGCGGGTGATCAGAGGCCGGTAGGTCGGTGATACCATCGTCTACCCACCACCCACTGCCAACTGATCAGTTATCAGTTATCAGTTATCAGTTGGCAGTTGTCAGTTGACAGGTAAAGCGAACAGAGAGGAGGCCGGACGGTGGCGCATTCTTCTTTATCACCAGGGGTCGGAGTCGATTGCGCTGAAGGCGGTAGAGAAATTTACCGCCTCTTAACGCAATCGACTCCGACCCCGTTCGGTCAGAAGTGCTTGACAGGCAGTATAGGAAAAACGCAGTCTTTCTGCCCACTGCCCACTGCCCACTGCCCACTGCCCACTGCCCACTGCCCACTGCCCACTGCCCACTGCCCCAATGATTGTCAGGAGTAGCGCTCCAGCTCCACCAACCAGCGGTTAATCTCCTTGGTGCTGCGTTCGAGAAAACCGGGATCCTGGTAGACCTGTGCGACGACAATAGCCCCCTGGCCCCTTGAGAGGAGTTGCAGAGAGAGCTCCGTGGCTTCGGCGGGATAACCGATGGCACTGAACTGTCGCACCAGCCACTGCTGAAACAGGTCGAACAGCTTCTTCGACTCCGCTTTCAACTCCGGCTGATCCTTTGCCAGTTCAATGTTGAGCGACCCCATGGGGCAGCCCGAACGCAGCAGCGCCGGTGTGCTGTCGTACATGATCTGGACGAACCGCTCCAGCCGTCTGAGGGGGCGGGGGATATTTTTCTCCCACTCCACCAGCATGGTGGTGATCACCTCAAGACGGTGACTGATTACCGCAAGCAGCATCTCATCCTTGGTTTTGAAGTAGTAGTAGATATTGCCCCGGGGTACGCCTGCCGCCTCCACTACATCGGTAAACGAGGTGCGGTTGTAGCCCTTTTGATAGAAGAGCTGATTGGCGGCATCGACTATGCGCTGTCTGGTTTGTTCGCTCTTTTTTGGCATGGATGCCCAGGGTGGTCAGGGAGAAGATTGGATTATAGTCCAAAAAAACTGGCTGCAGGAGGTGCCTGAGGTCAATAAAATGTGGATAATCCCTGGTTACCGTTATTAGCAAGCCGGAGGCTTCCGGCTCCATGGAGAGAGTTATGCCTCAGTATCGATCCCGTACCACCACCCATGGCCGCAATATGGCCGGAGCCCGCGCCCTGTGGCGCGCCACCGGTATGAAAGACGGCGATTTCGACAAGCCGATTGTCGCTGTGGTCAACTCCTTCACCCAGTTCGTTCCCGGCCATGTACACCTCAAGGACTTGGGGCAGATGGTGGCGCGGGAGATCGAGGCGGCCGGTGGGGTGGCCAAAGAGTTCAATACTATCGCCATCGATGACGGGATCGCTATGGGGCACGGCGGCATGCTCTATTCGCTGCCATCCCGGGACATCATTGCCGACTCGGTGGAGTACATGGTCAACGCCCACTGTGCCGACGCCATGGTCTGTATCTCCAACTGTGACAAGATCACACCGGGAATGCTGATGGCTTCACTGCGCCTCAATATTCCCACGGTGTTTGTCTCCGGCGGTCCCATGGAGTCGGGCAAAACTTTACTGCACGGTAAGGATAGGAAGCTGGATCTGGTGGATGCCATGATTTCAGCCGTCGATCCCAACGAGACGGATGAGGATGTGGATGCCATCGAACGCTCCGCCTGTCCTACCTGTGGCTCATGTTCCGGTATGTTTACCGCCAACTCAATGAACTGCCTGACGGAGGCGCTGGGGCTCAGCCTGCCCGGCAACGGTTCGCTGTTGGCAACCCATGCCGACCGCAAGGCGCTGTTTCTGGAGGCGGGGCGCCTGTCGGTGGATATTGCCAAACGCTACTACGAGCAGGATGACATCTCGGTGCTGCCGCGCAGCGTAGCCGGTTTTGAGGCTTTCGAAAATGCCATGTGCCTCGATATCGCCATGGGCGGTTCAACTAACACGGTGCTCCATCTGCTGGCCGCCGCCCATGAGGCGGAGGTCGACTTCACCATGTCGGATATCGACCGACTCTCTCGCAAGGTGCCCAACTTCTGCAAAGTGGCACCCTCCACCCAGCAGTACCATATGGAGGATGTGCATCGTGCCGGTGGTGTTATCGGTATCCTCGGTGAGTTGGAGAAAGCAGGACTGATTCACAGCGATGCGGGCTCGGTGCACAGTGGTACCCTCGGTCAAGCTATTGCCAAGTGGGATATCGGTCGCAGTGAGAACGAAGAGGCGCGTAATCGTTATCTCGCCGGTCCCGGCGGAGTTCCCAGCCAGGAGGCGTTCAGTCAGGATTGTCGTTGGCCGGATCTGGATCTGGATCGTGCCAACGGCTGTATCCGCGATAAAGAGCACGCCTACAGTCAAGACGGTGGATTAGCGGTGCTCTACGGTAATCTGGCAGAGATGGGCTGTATCGTAAAGACCGCCGGTGTGGATGAGTCGATTCTCAAATTTTCCGGCCCGGCACGCATTTTTGAGAGTCAGGATGACGCAGTGGCGGCGATTCTGGCGGATAAGATCGAGGCCGGTGATGTGGTATTGATCCGCTACGAAGGCCCTAAGGGCGGCCCCGGTATGCAGGAGATGCTCTATCCCACAAGTTATTTAAAATCCAAAGGGTTGGGTAAGGTGTGCGCCCTGATCACCGACGGCCGCTTCTCCGGCGGCACCTCAGGTCTCTCCGTCGGCCACTGCTCACCCGAGGCTGCCGAAGGCGGCATTATCGGTCTGGTGGAGGAGGGGGACAGTATTGAGATCGATATCCCGAACCGTACCATCAACGTGGCGGTGGGTGATGATGTACTGGCCATGCGGCGTGATGCCATGGAGGTAAAGGGGGAGCAGGCGTGGCAGCCGGAAAGTCGTCAACGGACGGTCTCTCAGGCGCTGCAGGCGTATGCGGCACTGACCACCAGCGCCGCCCGTGGTGCGGTGCGGGATCTGTCGCAGCTGAAAAATAAGTAACTATTCAGCACAATACTGAACACCGTACTCATTACCAGGCAGTTGCTCCAGGAATCGCATAAATTCATCCATGAAGCTTGCTTTGGCATCCCTGCCAAAGATATTCCTTCCGCAACTGCCTGATAATGAGTACTCAGTGCCAAATGAAGCAGGCGTACTGACGTGGATGGGGGGGTGTTTTTTTGTAGGAGCGCTTTCCCGAAGCGCGATGGGTCTGGTGCAATATCAGATTTATGGCACTGGATCCATCGTGCTTCGGGAAAGCGCTCCTACTAAGGGTTTGGCCGCTACCAGGTATCTTTGCGCCGCTGCACTCGCAGGTGGGGCAGAATCAGGCCGATCAGGATGCCGCCGATAATCACCCCGGCTCCGATCAGGAACCAGCGTTGAGTCTCGTTATTGGTCAGTTCCCGGTTATCCTGTTTCAGCTGCTCCCCCTGGTGGGTGAGGTTGGCCACCTGCTTACGAAGGTTGTTGCGCTCATTGGCAACGCGGATAGCGTTGGCGGCGGTACGGCGGATGCTTTGCAGCTCCTGCTCAAGTGACTGCTTTAGCGTTTCCAGTTTACTGAATTTGCTTTCCAACGCTTTGTGTTCTTTCTGTAACTTCACCAATTGGCTGGTCAGTTGTCCAGGCTCCTTTACCAGTTCCTCAAGCCTCGCCTCGGCGGCGACCAGCCGTTCTCTGGCGCTGGGGGTGGACATCAGCAGGCGGGTGAGGGCATAGCCTGTCTGGCCGTCTTTGGTGCGAACGTTGGAGTAGCCGGTAGCTTTGTTGGCACTGAGCACCTCCAGCGGGTAGCCGCTCGGCAGCATGCGCATCACTTTGTGAGTGGTGCTCTCACCCGATCTGAGGGTGATTTTGTTGATGTCCGTTACATAACGGGTTGTGGCATGGGCTCCATTGAGGATTAATGCCAATAGTACTGCAGTAGCGATTCGCTTCACGCTTACCTCGGAAGATATAAAAATACGGGGGATGGAAAGGGCCCTATTTTTTCAGATAGACGCCCTGCTGTCCAAGTTAATGGTCACAATTATCACTGGCGTTATTTTGTTATGCACATGTCATATACGTCCTTTAACTTATCCTGCTCCGGCTTGTCAATAGCTTATTTCATTTTAGTGTGAAATATATAATACATTGATAATATAGAATATTTTATACCTGTCTGATAATTAGACAATTGAACCGCAAATAAGGAACCGTGGGGCCTGGAAGCTGATTTATAGCTTTTTTCCACAGAGTTATACACAGCATTTGTGGATAACGGATATTTAATAATAGTGGCAGTCACATGACACCTTTATTGCTTGTTCCATATTGAAAGTAGATCCTAACCCGATGTTTCCGAATAAGAATGAGCATTTTGCGCCTTGAACTGACGAATTTTAGGGGCAATCTGAACGGTCACGAACATTTTTGCACTCCTCAAATAGGGGATCGCCCACCATCAACAGGTGCGTCCGGCGGTTTATTCGTTATAATGCGCGGCTCCCTTATTATTTTATAATTTCACCTCCGGATAGTCCCCCGTCATGAAACAGCTTCGCAATATCGCCATTATCGCTCACGTCGATCACGGCAAGACCACCCTGGTGGATGAACTCCTGAAGCAGTCGGGTACCCTGGGTGACCGCTTCGGTACGGTGGAGCGGGTGATGGACTCCAACGACCAGGAGAAGGAGCGGGGCATTACCATCCTCTCCAAAAATACCGCCATCAACTGGGACAAGTATCGTTTCAACATCGTAGATACCCCGGGACATGCCGACTTTGGCGGTGAGGTGGAACGGGTGTTGTCGATGGTCGATTCAGTACTGCTGCTGGTGGATGCCCAGGAGGGGCCGATGCCCCAGACCCGCTTTGTTACCCAGAAGGCGTTCAACCACGGCCTTCGTCCCATCATTGTGGTGAATAAGGTGGACAAGCCCGGTGCCCGCCCCGATTGGGTTATTGATCAGGTTTTTGAACTGTTCGACCGTCTTGGCGCCACGGATGAGCAGCTCGATTTTCCCATCATCTACGCCTCCTCCATCAACGGCTATGCTGGCCTGGAGGATGATATCTCCGAGGGGGACATGACGCCGCTGTTTGAAGCGATAGTGGAGCATTGCCCGCCACCCGAGGTGGATCCCGGTGGGCCTTTTCAGATGCAGATCTCCAATCTGGATTACAACAGTTATGTCGGTGCTATCGCCGTTGGCAGGGTGACACGGGGCAGGATCAGGCCCAACCAGCAGGTGATGGTGGCCAGGGCCGACAGTGAAGCGCATCGCGCCAAGGTTGGCCTGGTCTACGGCTACATGGGTTTGCAGCGTCACGAAGTGGATGAGGCCATCGCCGGTGATATCATCGCCATTACCGGAATTGAGGGGCCCAATGTGTCGGATACGCTCTGTGATCCAGAACATATTGACCGGCTTCCTCCGCTCAGCATCGATGAGCCCACCGTCTCCATGACCTTTCAGGTCAACTCCTCCCCCTTTGCTGGCAAGGAGGGAAGATACCTCACTTCGCGGCAGCTCAAAGAGCGGCTGGAGCGGGAGTTGATTCACAATGTGGCGTTACGGGTGGAGGAGGGTACCGATCCCGAGAAGTTCAAAGTCTCGGGGCGTGGCGAGCTGCATCTGTCGGTACTGCTTGAGTCGATGCGCCGTGAGGGCTTTGAGCTGGCGGTATCCCGTCCCGAAGTGATTTTTCGTGAGGTGGATGGGGAGGTGTGTGAACCCTACGAGCAGCTCACTGTGGATGTTGAGGAGCAGCACCAGGGTGCGATGATGGAGGCGCTGGGGACACGCAAGGGAGATTTGAAGGATATGGTGTCGGATGGCGAGGGACGGGTGCGGCTCGACTACATCATTCCTTCACGCGGCCTGATCGGCTTTCAGACCGAATTTATGACCACCACCTCCGGTACCGGCCTCATGTACCATGTATTTGATCACTACGGCCCAGCCCAGAGTGGAGGCATTGCGCCACGCAAAAATGGTGTATTGATCTCAAACGGTCAGGGCAAGGTGCTCGGTTTTGCCCTGTTCAACCTGCAGGAGCGCGGCAAGCTTTTTGCCTCTCCCAGCGATGAGGTCTATGAGGGGCAAATTGTCGGTATTCATGCCCGCAGCAATGATCTGGTGGTCAACCCGCTGAAGGGTAAGCAGCTTACCAACGTGCGCGCTTCCGGCAAGGATGACGCCATTATGCTGACGCCTCCAGTGAGGTTTTCTCTGGAGCAGGCCCTGGAGTTTATCGAGAATGATGAGCTGGTGGAGATTACCCCTGCGGACATCCGTATTCGCAAACGCTATCTGACAGAAAATGAGCGCAAGCGGGTGTCGCGGGAGAAAAAATAGAGGCCAAAAAAGCCCCGCCGACCGGGGAGGTCGTCGGGACGAGAGCGATACTCTGTCACGCCTCAGAGGTGTTCTCTATCTCCGGTAGCCCACAACGTTGTAGGATTGCCCTGATTTTTTGGCGATGCAGATAAAAAACCCCTGATGGCACTCCATGCAATCAGGGGTTTTATCGCCGGGTTTGTTGACATGGGGATCCATTCCCCGCCATCCATGTGAGGCTTTAGACCTGTCCCTTGGTTCCATCTCAGTGGCGACGTCTTGATTATTGCTCCACAGGGACTTTTTCTCTACGGATGAGTTTCCCTTTTGTCTGTAGGATTTTTCTGAACTTCTCAGGAAGAGGGGGTGGGTTGTATCTTGATGCTAGGATACGGCAATAGAAAACCCCGATAGCGTTCCTTGCTACCGAGGCGATGCCGCCGGGCTTGGTTGACAGATGGTGCTCAGATCCCTGAACTCTTCCTTGGGGAGTGGTGCCGATCCTTGGGCATCCTTGATTGGCGACAGCTATAGATTGCCACAAGCAGATAGTGGGGAATGTACGCACTTTCCCTTTGGCTTGTAGTCTTTTTCTGAGCTGTAGTGCGATAATTCGGTGGTGAGTAGAGTAAGGAGGGGCGAGTGATCGGTTTATTACAGAGGGTTAGCGGAGCCCGGGTGGTGGTGGGTGGTAACCCAATAGGGGCGATAGGCCGGGGATTACTGGTGCTGGTGGGTGTTGAGCGTGAGGATGATGAGGCAAAGGCCGATCGACTGATGGAGCGCCTGCTTGGTTACAGGGTTTTTCCCGATGAGGATGGCCGCATGAACCGCTCCCTACGCGATGAGGCCGGTGGTTTATTGCTGGTGCCGCAGTTCACTCTGGCGGCGGAGACACGCAAAGGCACCCGTCCAGGCTTCTCCAGCGCCGCCTCCCCGCAGGAGGGGGAGCGGCTGTTCAGCTACTTTTGCTCCCGTGCGGCGGCTCTCCACCCACAGGTGCAGACCGGCCGTTTTGGTGCCGACATGCAGGTTACCCTGACCAATGACGGCCCTGTAACCTTCTGGCTGCAGGTCAACTGAGCTGCAGTCACCCGGTAATTGTCGTAAACTACCGCCTTTTGCAGCCAACCCCCGAGGGGAATCGAAAAATGCAGCGCACAGCAGCAATCGAGCGCAATACGCTGGAGACACGGATCAAGGTTGATCTGAACCTGGATGGCACCGGTGAGGTGTGCCTGGATACCGGCATGCCGTTTCTGGAGCACATGCTGGATCAGGTGGCCCGTCACGGCCTGATCGATCTCAATATAGAAGCCAAGGGTGATCTGCAGATCGACGGCCACCACACCGCTGAGGATATCGGTATCTCTCTCGGTCAGGCGGTGGCTCAGGCGTTGGGGGATAAAAAAGGTATTCGTCGCTACGGCCACGCCTACGTACCGCTTGATGAGGCGCTGTCACGGGTGGTGATCGATTTTTCCGGGCGTCCCGGACTGGAGTTCAGTGTTGAGTTCCCCCGGGCGACCATCGGCGATTTCGATACCGAGCTGTTCTATGAATTCTTTCAGGGCTTCGTCAACCATGCCGGGGTGACGCTGCACCTGGATGCCTTGCGTGGGCGCAACGCGCACCACATTGCTGAGACACTGTTCAAGGCCTTTGGCCGTGCCCTGCGCATGGCGTTGGAAAAAGATGAGAGGATGACGGGTATGCTGCCCTCCACCAAGGGTAGTCTTTGATCCCCGACTTCGCTGTTGACCACTCCATATCTGAGGCTAACTTTCTGATATGAAAACCATCGTAGTTATCGACTATGGCATGGGTAACCTGCGCTCGGTCTCCAAGGCGATTGAGCATGTTGCCTCCGCCTCTGACCGGGTGCTGGTAACCGATGATCCACAACTGATCCATGATGCTGACAGGGTGGTGTTTCCCGGCCAGGGAGCTGCCCGTGACTGCATGGCGGCCATCTCCGATCATCACCTCAATCAAGCGGTGCTGGATGCCGCCCACAACAAACCGTTTCTCGGTATATGTATGGGGTTGCAGGTGCTACTGAGACACAGTGAAGAGAACGGTGGCACCGATCTGTTAGGGCTCTTTGCCGGAGAGGTTCGCCACTTTCCCGAGGCTGAGGATGCCCTCGGTCGGCGGCTTAAGATTCCACATATGGGTTGGAGTCGGGTGCGTCAGGTTCAGCCCCACCCTCTGTGGCAGGGGATTGATGATGAGAGCCGTTTCTATTTTGTCCACAGCTACTATATTGCTCCGCAAGTAACTGACCTGGTGGCGGGGACGACCGACTATGCAGTCACTTTTCCCTGCAGTATTGCCCGGGACAACCTGTTTGCGGTTCAGTTTCACCCGGAGAAGAGTGCCGATGCCGGGCTGCGGTTACTGAAAAATTTTGTTGATTGGAATGGTAACTATTCAGCTCACCCCTGAAACCCGCCATTTCTGCGTTAAAAAATGATCATTTAGCCATGTAAACTCACATTTTTTGCCTTGAACTGACGAATTTCAGAGGCAATCTGAACAGTTACCAGCGATCTCTTTGCGGTGCTGAATAGTTAATTGGAATGTATGATAAAACCGACTATGCACAGCAATGCCGAAAACCACATTTATGGTGGAACAGGGGTGCTGTAGGAGCGAACTTGTTCGCGATGGACTCCGAATCGCACTCTTCGCGAACAAGTTCGCTGCTACGCCTGAGAACCGGATTATTGTGTATGACCACTAAGATAAATAACCTCACCCCAGGAGTTGCACCGTGCTACTGATACCCGCCATTGATTTAAAGGACGGCCACTGTGTCCGTTTGCGCCAGGGACGGATGGATGACGAGACGGTGTTCTCCGATGATCCGGTGGAAGTTGCCGGTCGCTGGGTGGAGGCGGGTGCCCGTCGTTTGCATCTGGTGGATCTCAACGGTGCATTTGCCGGTGAACCGGTTAATGGCGGCGTTATCCAGGCTATTGCGACGGCCTTCCCGGATCTGCCAATTCAGGTGGGTGGCGGCATCCGCGACGAGAAGACCATCGACTCATATCTCGCCGCCGGTGTGAACTTTGTTATTATCGGCACAAAGGCAGTAAAGGAGCCGGAGTTTGTCGTACGCGCCTGCACCTCATTTCCCGGCCATGTCATCGTTGGGCTGGACGCCAAGGACGGCATGGTTGCCATCGACGGCTGGGCGACGGTGACCGATTATGAGGTGACAGAGCTCTCCCGCCGTTTCGAAGATGACGGTGTCTCCGCCATCGTCTATACAGATATCGGCCGCGACGGCATGATGACCGGCCCCAACGTCGAGGCGACCGCCGCACTGGCTAACGCCATCACCATCCCGGTAGTGGCCTCCGGCGGTATCACCAATCTGGGAGATATTGAGGCTCTGTGCCAGGCGGAGACCGATAATATCACCGCTGCCATTACCGGCCGCGCCATCTATGAAGGGACGCTCGACTTTGCCGAAGGCCAGGCATTGGCGGATCGCCTGACTCTCGGAAACTGAGATAACTGAAATGTTAGCCAAACGTATTATCCCCTGTCTCGACGTTGACGCCGGCCGTGTGGTCAAGGGTGTTAAATTTGTCGATATCCGAGATGCTGGCGATCCGGTTGAGGTGGCCAGACGCTACAATCAGGAGGGGGCGGATGAGATCACTTTCCTTGATATCACCGCCAGTTCCGATGACCGCGAGACCATCGTTCATGTAGTGGAACAGGTGGCCAGTGAGGTGTTTATCCCCTTGACGGTGGGTGGCGGCATTCGTGTTGTCGACGATGTTCGGCGCATGCTCAACGCCGGTGCCGATAAGGTAGGGATCAACACCGCTGCGGTGAATAATCCGGAGTTTGTCAAAGAGGCGACCAGCCGTTTCGGATCACAGTGCATTGTGGTGGCGATTGACGCCAAACGGGTCAATGGTGAGGGTGAGGCTTCAAAGTGGGAGATCTTCACCCATGGCGGGCGCACACACACCGGACTGGACGCCATCGAGTGGGCGCGCAAGATGGTCGATTACGGTGCCGGCGAGATACTGCTCACCAGCATGGATCGTGACGGTACCAAGATCGGTTTTGATCTGGAGCTGACCCGAGCCATCAGCAGGGCGGTAACGGTGCCGGTGATCGCCTCCGGCGGCGTCGGTGAGCTGCAGCATCTGGTGGATGGTGTGGTTGAAGGTGAGGCTGATGCTGTGCTGGCGGCGAGTATTTTTCATTTTGCCGAGTACAGCATCGGTGAAGCCAAACAGTATATGGCGGAGCGCGGTGTGGAGGTGAGGCTGTGAGCGATACCCTGAATCGCCTGGCCGATGTACTAGAGGCACGCAAGGGGGCGGATCCCGGCTCCTCCTATGTGGCTAAGCTCTATGACAAGGGGCTTGACGCCATTCTCAAGAAGATTGGTGAAGAGGCCACCGAGACGGTGATGGCGGCCAAGGACGGGGAGGCCGGGAAGATTATCTACGAGACGGCGGACCTCTGGTTTCACACCATGGTGCTGTTGGCCCAGCAGGGATTGGGGCCTCAGGACGTACTGAATGAGCTGGATCGTCGCTTTGGCCTCTCCGGTCTGGAAGAGAAGGCGAATCGCCAAGAATAAAACCTTCTGCGTCGAGTGCGGTTTTCGGTTATTATCTGCACCTTGCAGCGGAATGGAGTCCGTAATAAATAGAATTACACAGCAGACCTCTCAGGTCTGCAGTCAGTCGGATATTTGGAGAAGATAATGGGTTTTGGTGGAATCAGTGTTTGGCAGTTGTTGATTGTTCTGGTAATTGTTTTGCTGCTCTTCGGTACAAAGCGCCTGAAAAATATCGGCAGCGATCTCGGTGGTGCGGTAAAGGGCTTTAAGGGCGCCATGAAGAAGGGTGAGGAAGAAGCCGCTCAGGAGAAGCTGGAAAAGGCGGATAAGGATGATGTGATCGAGGGTGAAGTCACCGTCGAGAAGAAGGAAAAATCCTGATAGTTATTGTTCCTCTCCACTCTTGACCTGTGACACTCTGAATCATGTTTGATATCGGTTTTTTTGAACTCGCGATCATCGGGCTTGTCGCCTTGCTGGTGGTGGGTCCCGAGCGCCTGCCAAAACTGGCCCACACCGCCGGTAAATGGATAGGTAAGGGGCGCAGTATGATCAGCTCCGTCAAGGCGGAGATTGAGAAGGAGATCAAGACCGAGGAGCTAAAAGAGATTCTGGAGAAGCAGAAGAAGGAACTTAATCCCCTTGAAGAGGTGATCGAAGAGACCTCCTCCGCAGTGCGGGATCTGAAAAACGAGACCGACGAAGCGATGCGCTCGGGACAAAAACAGCACGGCACAGAGGACGAGTCGTATACCCAGTTCGGTGATAGCACGGAAGCAACTTCCGGCGAGACTTATGACAAATCAGAACGATCCGACACTTAGAGCCCTCCAGGAACAACCCTTTGTTTCCCATCTGATTGAACTGCGTGACCGCCTGATGCGGGTGGTGATCGCCGTTGTCGTGGTTTTTTTCCTACTCTTTCCGTTTGCCAACGATCTCTATCAGGCGGTCTCCAAACCGCTGCTTGCGGTGCTTCCAGACGGTCAGAATATGATCGCCACCGGGGTCATCTCCCCTTTCCTCGCACCTTTTAAGCTGGCGTTGGTGGCGGCGATCTTTATCGGTATGCCGCTTATTCTCTACCAACTATGGTCGTTTATCGCACCGGGTCTCTACAAGCATGAGAAGCGGGTGCTGCTGCCGATGGTGGGTTCCAGCGCGCTACTTTTCTACTGCGGCGCACTGTTTGCCTACTTCGTGGTCTTCCCCCTGGTGTTCCAGTTCATGAAGATGACGACACCGGGCGGTGTCGATATGATTCCCGATATCACCCAGTATCTGGAGTTTGTTCTCACCCTCTTTTTCGCCTTCGGCCTCGCTTTTGAGGTACCCATCGCCACCATCATACTGGTGTGGATGGGGGTTTCCACGCCGGACAAGTTGAGGGAGAAACGCCCTTTTATCATTGTCGGCGCTTTCTGTCTCGGCATGTTGCTGACGCCGCCGGATGTTATCTCCCAGACCCTGCTGGCGCTACCAATGTGGCTGCTGTTTGAGGTCGGCCTCTTCTTCTCCCGCATCGTCTATCGTGACAAGTTGAAGCGTGCTGCAGCTGCTGAAGAGGATGGTGAGACCGCCACCGGGGAGGATGCGCCGTTGGCGGCTGCTGCCAGCGCCGGTGCCGCCGCAGCCAAGCCTCTTCCGGTAACTACCGGGTGGAAGCCGGTAGACAGCTTTGACGGTGATCACGATCTGGGTGACAGTGCCGAGAGTGCCATCGATCCCGAGCGCTTTACGCCCCTCACCGAGGAGGAGCTTGATGCCCAGCTCGACATCATCGAACGGGAGGAAGAGGAAGAGGAAGAGGAAGAGGATGATGACGAAGGTGAATTGGGTGACTCCGACAGTGATGATCTCTATCACGAAGCAGTGGAAGAGAAGCTGCGCCGGGTGAAACTACTCCGGGATGAAGGCAATATCATCGGCGCCAAAGGAGTGCTCTATGAAATACTTTCCGAGGGCAACGACGAGCAGGGCAAGATCGCACGTAGTATTCTCGATCAGTTGGATGAAGAGTAGCCTTGCTGAGCTTGGGAAGGTACTCCTCACTCTCCTGTTACTGCTTCTCCCGGGGCTCTCACCGGCACTCACCAATCAACTGATAGAGCACCCATCCCCCTATCTGGCAATGCACGGTGATGATCCGGTGCAGTGGCAGGAGTGGGGTGAGGATGCCCTTGAGAGGGCGCGAAAGGAGAATAAACTGTTGTTTATCTCCAGTGGCTATTTTGCCTGCCACTGGTGCCATGTGATGCAGCGCGAAAGCTACCGGAACCCCCAGGTGGCCGCCTTTCTTAATCGCCACTTTATTCCGGTAAAGGTGGATCGTGAGCTGCAACCGGCCCTCGATGCACATCTGATCGAATTTGTCCGCCGCACCCGGGGGCATGCAGGCTGGCCCCTGAATGTTTTTCTTACTCCCGCTGGGTATCCCTTATATGGCCTCACCTACAGCCCAAAGGCGCAGTTCAGCGCACTGCTGCTGAGGCTGGAGGGAGCGTGGGATAAGCAGCCGGAACAGTTGACAGAAATGGCACGGCGGGCAGCGCTGGAGATGGAAGAGAGCAAGCCCGCATCCGCTGACGGCGGGGTTATCGACTCCCGCAAGCTCCAGCAGGGGCTGGTGACCATGGCGTTGGCGATGGGGGATGACCTGGTCGGGGGCTTCGGTGCGCAAAATCGTTTTCCCATGGCCCCCCAGTGGCTGGTGTTGCTGGATGTGCAGGCTTCGTCGAAGGATGAAGATCTGCAGGCGCTGGCGCAGTTGACCCTCGATCAGATGGCCAATCTGGGGCTGCGCGATCACCTTCAGGGCGGCTTCTTTCGCTACACGGTGGATCCAGCCTGGCAGACGCCGCACTTCGAGAAGATGCTCTACACCCAGGCGCTGCTGAGTCGCCTCTATATCCGGGCGGCGCACCTCTTTGATCGCCCCGACTATCTGCAGGTGGCGGCTGATACACTCGATTTTACCCTTGATGTGATGGCGGGAAGAGAGGGGGGATTTATCGCCAGCCTCTCGGCGATTGATCCAGAGGGGGTGGAAGGAGGCGGCTACCTCTGGAGTGAGGAGCAGTTGACCCGATTACTGCCGCCCGAAGAGTTGGTGTTTGCCCGCGCCCGCTGGGGATTGGAGGGTGGTTCGGCCAACGATGGCGGCTATTTACCTCACAATGCCGCCGAATTAGCGGAGATGGAAGCATCCGGCAGCAGTAGTAGAGAAGCGTTGCAGCGGCTGGAGCAGCAGGTGCTTCACCGCCTGCTCAATGATCGTCAGGCACGTAACCACCCCCGTGATGAGAAGCAGCTGGCGGCCTGGAACGGCCTCTTTCTCTCCGCTCTGGTGGAAGGCGCTGCAGCACTGGAGGATGAACGCTACCGCCATGCGGCAAAGAGACTGCGTGACTATCTGGTGACCCGGCTATGGGATGGAGAAGTGCTGCTGCGTGCCGAGAGTGACGGCGATCCAATGGGTCGGGCGGCTCTGGAAGACTACGCTTTTGTCGCCAAAGGTCTGCGGGATTGGGCGCTGCTGACCGATTCACAGGAGGATCTGGCGCTCTCCCGGCGGCTGGCCAACGATGCCTGGGAGCGTTTTCACCGCAATGGCGGTTGGCAGACGAGTGATGAGTTGTTGATTCCCGGCATCGCAGTTGAGAGTGTGATTTCGGATGGCCCACTCCCCTCTCCTGCAGCCGAGTTGATCGCACTCTCTCTTACGCTGGGTGACCCAGTGCTGGAGAAGAGAGCGAAAGCCGCACTCAACGCCGGTAGTGCAGAGGTCAGCGCCCAACCGTTGTGGTACGCCAACCACGCCCGGTTGATGATCAATGCCGGCGTAGTGATCAAGTAAACTTCTTTTCTCCGTGATAAGAGAACCATCTGTAGGAGCGAACTTGTTCGCGAAGAGCTCCTCTCGGAGTCCATCGCGAACAAGTTCGCTCCTACAACAACTCTGTTCCACCATAACTATGGTTTTCAGG
>JBEVXT010000814.1:0-1917 GCA_040505955.1 Sedimenticola sp.
CATTCACCAATGATTTGAAATACATCTTGTATTGTTCAACCATACGATAATGGAAATCAACATTTACTACTTACATCATAGAGCTGAATAGGAGTAGAAAAGCATAATGAAACCCGGAAAAAACGATATACCCATAAAGTTAAAAATATCAGGGATACAATTGGACGAGTTGCAAAAACACTCTTGGCATATGGTTGAAGCATTTGGCTTAGACACAAGAGTAGATAATTATAAAGGTATAAGGCCAATTTCATTTTACAGTTGGGATTTGGATTGCATTCTAGATGTTCTGGATATGGTTCTTAACGATGAAAAAGAATATCCAGATCAAGAAGATGAAGGATATATTAGGCTTCGAGAATTATATATTAATCTCAAGAATGAGTACAAAAAAACATATGATTGATGAAGAATCGGTTAACAACAATAAATATCATGCCAAAGCGTAAAAGACAGTCAAAAAAGAAACTAGCAGGTAAAGGAAGAACCAATGATGCAACTCGTTGGTTGCAATCACGTGCTTTGCCAAAAGACCTTGTTGAAGCATATTTAAAACGCTATGCAGTATCAGAAATAGTTGCAAGAGATGAATTGATGTCAATTGGTTATTACGATGAAATCATGATACAAGAATATGAAAAAGAAGGAATCAGGTGGGAATACAAAGTAGAACCACTATCTGGTGATATGTTTGTTGTTCCAGAAGGAACGGAAGATCATGAATTGTATGAAATTCATCCAATTATCTAGTGCTAACAAGTTGCTCCCTCGGACAGCCAAAACACGCGGTTTTTGTGCATTCCGCTTCGCTTGATTTTTGCACAAAAGCCACCTCGTTTTGGCTGCCCATGTGCATTGGCGTTATGTTTGAAAAGGAAATCATGAATAAATCAGTATTATCTGCAGTTGCGATAGTCGTCATACCATTCAACATTATTGGACACCCATCACTTTAACTGCCCATTATTTTAAACTACCAATTGATGGGTGTCCTTGTGTTCTGCCAAGGCTGCCAGCAACCGGTGCAAGCACGGTATCAGCTTTGATCTGGCGGCTACAGTATTCCGTGATCCTTTGATGATCTCCATCCCCGATAAGGTGCACAGCAAGACGGAAGAGCGTTGGGTCACCCTGGGTCAGGCGGAGAACAGCAAGCTATTGCTGATCGTCCATACTTATCTGGAGATCAGCGCCAACGCGGCCAATGTACGAATCACCACCGCCCGGGCTGCGACTAAATATGAGCAGCGCCAGTATGAGGCAGACACATGAAGCAAGAATATGACTTTTCAAAAGGTGAGCGCGGTAAGTTTTTCCGTAAGAACGCCAAGCTGAACCTGCCGGTTTATTTAGATGATGAGGTTCAGAGCTATTTACAGGAACGGGTTAGATCAAAGGGCGTAGAAGTCGCCCAGCTCGTCAATGAGATGCTTCGACAAGATATCAAATTAATCGAAGCTGTGAAGTAACCAGTTTGAAAGAAGTGCTGTCCCAGCGTGCAGCGCACTCAAGCGTTCTGTTCCCGTACCTTGGTTACAGTTGAAAGGGTTGTGGCTGGCCGCTGCCGGGTTCGATGTTAGAACGCATGTCCGGGTCAGGGTGATGCGGGAGGTTTGGTGGTGACGCCTGTGGAGCGGCAAGGTAAAAGCCCCGCGTCAGCGGGGCTTTTTTAAATGAACTGGTGGATGTCATCAACTACTACTTGGAGTTTTTACACTGACCCCAAACTCCTGACCCTCTCTCCCCTTCTTGTGTTTGCCCCTACAACCTGCCCAAGCCTTGTTCGTGTGTAGGATGTCGGTGAGCTTGCGAACCGCATCGTTTGTGGATGTTGGTCAACTATCGGTCTCTTCGTGGTGAATAGTTACCAAATTATTGACGATGTGCAATGGGAGACCTGACCCTCTCTGCAGGCAG
>JBEVXT010000814.1:2017-7527 GCA_040505955.1 Sedimenticola sp.
AACCACCATGCGCCGCCTACCCATCCCCCACAAACCGGCCAGTCCGGCGCCGAACAACCAGAGGGAGGCGGGCAGCGGAACGGCAGAGGGGTCAGTGTAGTCGTAATTGAGTACAAGGTTGTTATTCAACTCATCCAGGCTCAGGTACCACTGAGAACTGCTCATGTCATAGGCATTGCTGAACTCCCCCAGTAACAGCACGAACAGGACATCATCGAAACTGCCGATCAGGCTGTCATAGCTGAGAATGTCGAGGCTGTAATCCTGCTGATTATCGAAGTTCAGCGCATCCCCGGCGCTGTTATCGGCCATCAGGCTGGTGATATCGATATTGAAACCACCGTCAGTGAGTGAGGAGATATCCCAGCCGCCGGTGATGTTGATCAGATCCCAGCCGGGATCGCTGCCCTGAGTGCCGTTGAAGTCATTGATCTCCCACTGGTAGGTGCCGCCGTTGCTCCAGGCCAGGCCACTGCTAAAGAGTTGGGTGCCGGGGCTGTTGCCGGGTGCCATAATGCCGCCGTCGCCGATGGTGGTCAGGCCGGCAACCGTGCCGTGGCCCGCTAACCGGCCGCCATTACGGATATTGACACCGGTGGTGGCATTGAGGGTGCCGTCCACGGTGGCGGTGCCACCGTTGATATCGACGCTATCTGCACTGGCTTGGCCGTTATTGATGGTCAGGCTGCCCTGATTCCAGATGCGCAGGGTGCCGCCCACGTTGACCTGCCCCCCGTTGTCCACGGTGAGGCTTCCGGAGCCACCGGCTACGCTGGTGCCTCCCACATTGAGGTCGCCGCTGCTGGTCCAGGTCGAGCCCGCACCGGTCACCGTGGCTGTGCCACTGCTGCCGCTATAGGCGCCCACATAGCCGTCCGTGTTGGAAACGGCTCCGCCATTCTGAATCGTCAAGCTACCCGTGCCGTCGCGCCCAACCATCAGGTTGGATGAATTGGCCCAGGTAGAGCTGCCGCCGTCCACATTGACTCTACCGCTGGAACCCTTCTCGTAGCCAACCGAGGCCCAGCTGTTGTCGACCCGGCCACCTGCTGAGATGTTCAAGCTTCCATCGCCTGTGTGGCCGACCCATACGCCGTTGCCACTGAGGTTCCAGGTAGAACCGGCACCCGCCACAGAGACTTCACCCGTTCCGCTACTGTAACTCCCGATGCTGGTTTCGGTGCTGGTCACATCGGCACCTAATTGTATGTTGAGGGTACCCTCGCCGTAACGGCCCACCTGCAACCAGCCGCCATCCCAATGACTGCTCTCCCCATTGACGGTGACCGTCCCGGTGGAGTCGGTGGAGTGGCCGATGAGGCCACTGCTGCTGGTCAAAATTGAGCCGTTCTGGACAACCAATTCACCCTGGCGGTTGTCGGCATTGCCAAGATGGACATCCGTAACCGTGGCACTGGCACTGGCACCATCCAATACCAATCTGGGCAGATCGGCGATCCCCTGGCCAGCCAGGTGCAAAGCACTATTGCCATTGTTGAAACTGCCGCCATTCACCCGCAGGGTACCGCCGGTGTGGTTGAACGTGCCCACGGTGAAATCAGCCGATCCCACGTCTAGCAGGCCACCGGACAGTGCCACCGTGCCGCTGGACCAGTTCTTGAGTCCTCCGGTCACCGTCACCCGGCCGCCGTCGCGGATGTCCAGCAAGCCGACACCGCCGGCTCCGCTCTCATGGCCGCCCACATACAGGTTTTGGCCGACCGACCAGGCGCCTTCGTTTCCTTTCGTTCCGGAAACCAGGGCATTGCCGGTGCTGCCGGTGATGCGCCCGATATAGGCGTTTCCGTCCGTCGAAACGGTCCCGCCATTGGTGGCCGATAGGCTTCCCGACCCTCCATTGCCGATGTATAAGCCGCCATTTGCCGACCAGTTCGATCCGGTGCCGTCCACCGTCGCCGTGCCCGATGAACCCGTGGCCTGACCCAGAACACCGAGGTTGGTGGTTAGGACAGAGCCGCCATCCGTCACCGCCAGCTCACCACTGCCTGAAAGACCGACATACATGCCGCTCGCCGACCAGGTCGACCCACCGCCATCGACCGACGCCGTGCCCGTTACGTTGGCGTCAAACCCGATGACGGCATTGCCGACGGTTCCGACGGAGCCTCCATCGCGAACCGACAAAGCGCCGCCACCCGAATAGCCAATAACCACATCCGCAACCTGGTTCCAAGTGGCCCCCGAACCGTCGATCTCGACCATCGCCGTGCGACCGGCGGTCTTGCCGACGCGGTTGGCATTGCCATACATCGCCAAGCTGCCGGTCACCCGCAGGGTGCCGCCGGTATGGTTGAACCAGCCCCCGCTGAAATTTGCCGACGCCGCGTCGAGCAGGCCGCCGGACAGGTTTAGCGTCGCGCTGGAACTGTTCTGAAACAAACCGCCCACGTCCACTCGTCCGCCGGAAAGATTGAGCGTACCGCCGGAACGGTTCAGGATACCGCCATCGGTGCTTACCCGGCCGCCGCTTTGGACGTTGAGCACACCGGTGCCAGCTTGAATTTTATGCCCGCTGCCAATATAAAGCCCCTCGTCCAGGGTCCATAAGCTTTCGTGTTCCGCCGTTCCGGAGACCGTTACCGTGCCGGACGAGTTGTTGTCGTATCCGATATATCCGTACCGCCCGGTCGTCACGGATCCGCCGTTATCGATCAACAACCCCCCCTTGCCACCACGGCCAACGTGCAGGTTAGAAATCTGTGACCATGACGATCCGGCGCCATCGATGGTTACCTCGCCCAAAGAGCCGGATGTCAATCCGACATACCCACTTCCGATATCCACATCAGGATGGTTTGTTGTATTATCGCCCGTCGCCACGGATCCACCGCCGCTCACCCAAAGGAAACCCGATCCTTTACCGCCGACTATCAGGTCGCGTCCTTGCGAGAAGGACGATCTGGCTCCGTCGACTGTCACGGTGCCTGTGGAATTGATCACGTAATGTCCGAGAGTAGCGTCACCAGTTGCCAAAACGTTGCCGCCGTTCGTCACCGACAGGATACCATCGCCCACATCGCCGACAAATAGGTCGCGTTCAGTGGTCAAGGTCGATCCCGGGCCTTCAACGGTTCCCGTACCCCTTCCATAGTTACTAAAACCAAATGTTACGCCAGATTCCGACGACACGGATGCACCGTTGCGCACCGACAAGGTGCCATTGGCATACTGTCCGACGTATAATAGTCCCTTGCCTATTATGTCCCAAGTGGCCTGTGATCCGTCGAGCATCACCGTCGCCGTGGTGCCATCTATTTCGGAGCTCACCGCCAGGGAACCCGTGACCCGCAGGGTGCCGCCGGTGTGGTCGAACGTGCCTTCGGTGAAATCTGCAGACCCCACATCGAGCAAGCCGCCGGACAGCGCCACCCTGCCGGTGGACCAATTATTGAGGGCTCCGGCCACGGTCACCCGGCCGTAGTCCCCGATATCCAGCAAGCCGGTGCCACCGGCTCCGCTCTCATGGCCGCCCACATACAGGTTTTGGCCGACCGACCAGGTACCTTCGTTTCCTTCCGTTCCGGAAACCAGAGCATTGCCGGTGGCGCCGGTGATGCGCCCGACATAGGCACTTCCAGCCGTCGAAACGGCCCCGCCGTTGGTGGTCGAAAGGCTGCCGGCTCCTTCATTGCCGACGTACAAATGGCTGTTCTCCTGAGACCAGGACGACCCGGCCCCATCGACCGTCACCGATCCAGACGAACCCGCGTCATGCCCGAGAACCCCGTAAGTGGCTGTTTCGATGGACCCACCATTCAGAACCGACAGGGTGCCGGTGCCCGTATGGCCGACGAACATGTCGAGCTGATTGACCAGCGTCCCGTTGGCGACCGTGGCATCGCCGGTGCCCGTATGGCCCACCATCAATTCGCCGGTGGTGTAAGTGTTGTTGCGAAGATCGAAATTCACCCGCCCCTCGATCTCCGTCGATGCGGTCGAGCGGTTCAAGTCGAAATAGACGTTTCCACTGTCCAACAAATGGAAAAAGGTGTCTTGGGTGGATCCGGGAACCCCCAATACGTTCCAATTACTGTAAGTGTTGAAACTTCCTCCATTTTCGGAGATCCAGTAATGGTCGTTATAGTCGATCGCCTGGGCTGGTGCATGAAGGGCCAGGGTATTCACCAGGGTGCCGACAACAATCGAAGTGATGACTGGGTGTTTTTTCATGGAAGCCCCCCGCGTGGGAATAACAAAAATCTGGTAACTTGATCGTGATATTACCTACAGCCGATATTCATTACCTTCATACCAGGTTTTGTGAATAACAACGCTAACATTTTTATCAACCTCTCTTCTCACCGATTCATTCAACTTCTCTTCACACCGCTCCTGCGGTATGAAGCATCCCGGTACGCTCCGCGCCCCAACCTCCGCTGTTAATCAGTAGCGATTTTAATCGCAATGGGTATGGCACATTGTCTAATACTTTGCTGCCAGACCCACCGCGACTATAGTCGCTCCTACATCCGGTCTCTATTTTCTAGCGAGCTCTTTGTAGGAAAAACCGTAATTCTTACATGGACAATATCAGAAACCAGGGTCGACCACACTATTCATAGCGGTGAATCATCCAGATTAGAAGTTCTGGGGACACAATATATAATTATTCTGGACTGCAAGGATGGCAGGATTAGCGAGAGTTGTTGCAAAACTACGGAAAGACAAATAAGTATTGTGTCCCCAGAACTCCTGGATTCCATCCTTAGGTCCGTAAACGGTGCATCCCTGCACCACTACTCCCGCCTACGCGGGAATGACGAGCCTGAAGTTTACGGGGAATTTTCCACCTAAGTTAATGGCATTGGGAGCGAACTTGTTCGCGAAGAGCACGTTTCGGAATCCATCGCGAACAAGTTCGCTCCTACAAATGCAAAGCGTCAGAACATGCTCTTGGTTATTAGAGATCAATGCCCAGCCAATATACCAGTGGAGAGCCATATTCGCGTCTGTTTGCGTTCATTTCCGGCTGAGTTTTTTGTGTTTTTAAAGCGATCCGAGTTAAGCGCTTTGTTCGGTGCCTTTATTTCTCAGGGCCATTGCTTTTCCGCTAATTTCTTCCAAACTTAACTCTTCATCCATGTCTTGCCGCCAATTTGTGTAATCAAATGGTTCCCGCTGGATAAGCGCAACGAATCGCTCTGCCTCAATATTACCCAGGTATTGCGCAAGCACCTGAAATCCTTTGGCTTTTATTTCTGTATCAGTAATCATTTCAACACCTCTTTAATGAATCCAATTGGATCATTAATCCGTATGCCTTGGATAAGTGCAGCCTTTTTGAGAATTCCGTCATCTGTTGTCAAAAAGTAATTGGCCCCTGCATGGATAGCACATGCGATATGCAACGAGTCTATCTTCTTTATCCCTAATTCTCTAAGCATTTCCGCTTCACCAATCACTTTCTCATTTTCGATAATGTCCTCTGTCGAATATTTTCTCCATTTTGAAATTTGCTCTCTTCTTTCTCTAAAAGGGTTCTTGCTGTT
>JBEVXT010000815.1:0-3205 GCA_040505955.1 Sedimenticola sp.
TGTAGGAAATGAATAATTGTCTGCTTTGTCGTATTGCTGGTGTTTTACGCAGATAACACTTTAATGTCCTCACTGGGCATAATTCACTTCTATCAAACACCTTCAATTTAAACAAAGTCTGTGCTCGAGCAGCAGTTGACAAAGCAATCAAAGACACAAGTTTATATGTTAACAACTTCAGTGACAGATTTTCTGAAGGTGACCACTTCACTAGCTGTAACAACACTTTAGAAACATCCCATGTGGATGTGTACCTTGGCTTAGGTGGGTTACATACATATAGACCTTTCATAAACCTCCTGAGCATAGTCATATCATATTTTAACTCGCCATAAATAAGCTTCAAGGTTTCTAAAATCACAGACTTATGGGAATTAATCACGCTGTATGATTTTCTCATGTTTTGCAAATAAAGGAGATAAGCCACTATATCTGCTTCAGACGGACGAATTGAATGGCAGTCCCTAAGACTACACCACAAAGTCCATTTTTTCCATGCCGATTTGTACTGCTTCCTGGTACCCGATCGCCAACTGCCGAGGATTGTGTCGATAGCCGCCGACGGAATGCCTCGCCTTTTGAGCTGATCCCTGATACAACCGCCCCAATCAGCTGCAGCTGCTTCCCCATTGGATGGTTCGCCATGTTGTGAGGTAACACCAGAAGGTCATTGTGTCTCGGAATCCTGACAGGGATAGAAACCAGACTTTGTAAGAATAATGGGAACCAAGTCTGATGTGTCTAAAAAGGACACACTATCAATGCTTTCTCCACTCTATCCTCATGAATTTTGTTCAAAACTTTTCCAACAAGTTTAAATGGTGGAAATAAGTATGGTGTGAATTCAGACCAAACTAGGGCAAAAGCATTGACATGAAATGCGTTTGGATCTGGTACCCACGATACGTAGCAGTCTAACTGTGCATTTAGTCTGGAAGCAAACATATCTATATTAGGTTGTAACAACTGTTCTGTTAATCTTTCGAAAATATGTCTCTTTAATTTCCATTCAGTTGTGTCTGAAAAATTCCGTGAACAAAAATCTGCCTGCGTATTTTCTGAACCAGGTAAATGAAATGCTGATATAAATACGTTTCTTTCCAAACACCATCTCCAAATAACTTTTGCCAAATTGTCCAACTCCAAACTGTGCATTCCACCCATAGAATTGATATAAGCAATTGCGACAACGCTATCTGACTGAATACCAACGTGTATATCTCTAGCCTCGTTAAACCAAGACTTCAAAGCAAAGAATATTGCAATTTAAGCAGCTCTAAATAATTGATATGACAATCACTCTCAATATCAGACCATCTGCCACCAGTGTGCTCATCTTTGTCAATGCAAAAAGCACCCCAACCAAGTGTTGATGCATCCGTTTGGACCCATATATTAATTGGGCTTGGTCTGACCCATTTCCCATTCTTTGCACGGACATTGTCAGTCCACCAAATCACCTCAGCCACTGACTGGGTAGATAATACAACTGGTCTATTGTAATCGTCTGTATCTGCCAGACCTTCAAGCTTATTGTGTTCCAATGTACGATAATGCAATGGGGCTTCAAGAATAGCATGGAAAGCATTAATTAATAGTCCAATGAATGAAGCCAACTCTTTGACCTTTACTTGTTTCTGTGTATTCAACCGAACAGCCAAACTCAAAATATTTTCAATTTTTTCTTCTGGCACAAAAACTTTAAACTGTACTGTATCCAAAATATACCCAAAGTATTTGAGTCTCTGTGTAGGAACTACAACTGATTTGTCTTTGTTGATTACAAATCCTAATGCCTAGTTTTTCTACCATAAAACCAGCACTGGCTGCACACAAGTCAAAATCAGAATTCATGTTTATTGAGTCATCGATGTAATAGGAACATCTAATCCCATTTTGTCTGAAAAACCCATAAACAGGTTTTAATGTCTTCGTAAAGCAAAAAGGAGCACTCGAAAGTCCGAATGCGAGACATAAGAACTTATACAACTGGCCACGCCAATGAAATTTCAGATACTTTTGGCTATCTTTATCTATAGGAATAGAAAAATATGCCGATTTCAAATCTAGGGAAGTAAGAAAATCACATTTTTGTATTAATTCCAGCACAAATGGAAAAGTCTCTTGCTTGAAATGCTCATAGTGTACATGTTTGTTTAATTGCTTCAAATTTATAACTGGTCTGAATTTTCCATTTGTTTTAGAAACCAGAAAGATATTGGATACATATTGACCCGACTCATATTGTGATGGTACTATGACACCTTCATTCAGTAACTGTGCAACCTCAAGGTCGACTAATTTTTCCTCTGTTGATGAGAAGCATATTTCATTTGGAATTTTATTTTGGACGGGAATTTCATCAAACATAATTCTGTAACCTTGTACAGTTCGCAACACCCAATGGTCATTTGTTAATGCTTTCCATTCCGCAAATGATGTCAGAATTCTATCTGCATTGCTTACCTTTGTCTTCGAGCCTTGGCTCCCTAGTTTGGGGCCGACGAAACTGTGGCCGGTGCTGTTGGTGGGCGTGTCCGCCTTGGGTGTTGATGTCCGAACTGGCCATAACCAGTCCCGCTAGCAGAGTGAGCGGCGCTGTAACCATATGGGCGTGCCCGATAACCGCCTCTGCCTCTGCCCCGTATGGGCCCATATCCATATGTCCTGCCAGTCACAGGCATCTGACTGTAACTACGACCTCTGGTTTGATACTGATTTGGAAATCGTGATGGGAGAAAAGGAATTTTTCCCACCTTTACACTATTTTCGCATTTCTTTAATTCTTTTGAAACATCATCGCCAAACAATAATGACGATATTGGCGTGTTAACATTGCAAATCCCTGCATACCTGGGTTTAAGAAACGGTCGAAGCATGTATCGTCTTCGAATACTAACATTAAACTGGACCTGCCCAAGAATTGTCAACGCATCAGACAAAATTGTTTTGACTTCTGGGATCTTATCTATGTGTGGTTTCAAGACTTTAGCCAAATTTAAAATAGGGATCATGCCCGCTGTAATAAGGCCCTGTATGTCACGAAAAGATTTGTCCGTAGACTGAACCTTTTTAAATCTGAGGAGCTCTCCCCAAATTTCCTCATTTACCCTTGGGGCACACATGTTTTCGCAATTAGCCGGTACCTTGTATTTTTCAATGATTTCATTCAACTGACATGGGGTAGAACATGCAGTATTTATCA
>JBEVXT010000816.1:0-27553 GCA_040505955.1 Sedimenticola sp.
TTTTTTTCGCGGCGAAGATCGCCGGTCGAGAAGTTAGATCTTCTCTTTGATACGGGCAGCCTTGCCGGTACGACCACGGAGGTAGTAGAGTTTTGCACGTCTGACAGCACCACGACGCTTTACCTCGATACCGCCTATGACGTTACTGTAGGTCTGGAATACACGCTCCACACCCTCGCCATGAGAGAGCTTGCGGACGGTAAATGCAGAGTTTAGGCCGCGGTTGCGCTTGGCGATAACTACTCCCTCGAAAGCCTGCAGACGCTCACGGTCGCCTTCTTTGATCCTCACTTGGACAACCACGGTATCGCCTGGGCCGAACTCAGGAACCTCGCGGCCCATCTGTTCTGCTTCAAGTTCCTGAATAATGTTGCTCATGGCTGTATGCTCCTGTTATTTCAACCGGCGTCAATCTGCGCCTGTATAAATTCGTCAAGTAAAATTCGTTCTTCACTGGTCAGCTGCCGATCTTTAAGCAGATCCGGTCGCCGTACCCAGGTTCGTCCCAGCGCCTGTTTCAGCCGCCAGCGACGTATCTTTTCGTGATGCCCGCCCAACAGTACTTCAGGCACCGGGTCATCATCAAAAACTTCAGGCCGCGTATAGTGCGGGCAGTCGAGCAGTCCATCTGTATAGGAGTCCTGCTCTGCCGAGTTCGCATCCCCCAAGACACCGGGAAGCAACCTGATCACTGCGTCCATCATTACCAACGCAGGCAGTTCACCACCGCTGAGCACATAATCGCCGATAGACCACTCTTCATCGACGTAGCTGTTTATTATCCGCTCATCGATTCCCTCATAGCGTCCGGCTATCAGGATCATTCCGTCCCGCAACCTAAGCTCTCGCGCCGCCGCCTGATCAAACCTGCGCCCCTGGGGACTCAGATAGGCTACCTTTGAGGAGGGCGCCACCTGTCTGGCACTTTCAATCGCCCCCTTCAGGGGTTCGATCTTCATCACCATACCGGGGCCACCGCCGTAGGGACGATCATCCACCGTGCGGTGCAGATCCCGGGTAAAATCCCGTGGATTCCACAGTTGCAGTTCCGCCTGCCCCCGATCCAGCGCACGACCGGTTACTCCCTCACCCACCATCGCCCGAAACATCTCCGGGAACAGTGTCACCACATCAAAACGCATGGTGGTTCCTAAAAATCGGGATCCCAGTCAACCGAAATCACTCCCGCGTCCAGATCCACATCGATTACAACACTGCTGATAAAGGGAAGCAGCCTGCGCCGCTCACCCTCAACGACAATCACATCATTGGCGCCGGTCTCAAACAGGTGATCCACCCGTCCCAAATTGACACCATCAATGGTATTTACCTGCAACCCTTCCAGATCCATCCAGTAGAATTCATCCTTTCCGGCTGCCGGCAATTGATCACGGGGTATGGCAATATCCACTCCCTGTAACGCTGCGGCGCTGTCACGGTCATCACAACCGATCAGCTTGGCGACAATCCCTTTGCCGTGCTCTCTGCCCGACTCCAGCTCTACCGCCTGCCACTTCCCGGCACGCTGCAGATACCAGCTTTTATAGCCCAGGATACTGCTCTTTTGTGCGGTGTGGGAGTAGACCTTGAGCCAGCCACGTACACCGAAAATTCCGGAGATACGTCCCACAACAATCCAGTTGTCCTCTTTATCCTCCGCCGGTGAATCATCTCTCTCGGCGGATTCAGATAGCCCTGACCCCGACATATCAAGCGGTTTGATCAGGGCTTAACAGCAGAATCAGGCAGCCGCCTTGGCGGCCTCCTTCATCAGCTTATTGACACGATCGCTGGCCTGGGCGCCCTGGGATACCCAGTGGTCAATACGGCTACGATCAAGACGAAGGCGCTCCTCACCACCGGTGGCGATGGGATTGAAGAATCCCAGACGTTCGATGTAACGGCCATCGCGGGGTTTGCGACTGTCAGCCACAACAATATGATAGAACGGCCGCTTCTTTGCGCCGGTCCGTGCAAGACGAATAGTTACCATGCCCTACCCTAAGTAGTTAAGTTAATCTGCACCCACCAGCGGCCAATAACCGGCTGGAGGTAAACGGGGCATTTTACGCGATTAAGAAAAAAAGTGAACCCTTTTTTCCATCCATATTCCACTGCACCCCATGCCACGGACTTTTTAAGAAGTTACGCATCTCCTTGTGAATAGCTACAATCAAACAGGCTCTGCACCAACTCACTGCTCCACAGCTCCAAACTACCCGTGGGAGCGGCTTCACCGCGAATAGGCTTCGGGCTGCACCCTGATCGCGGCTAAAGCCGCTCCTACGGGAAAACGCTACTGCTGGCAGGGGTCGGAGTCGATTGCACACTGGTTGGGCTAAATATCACAATCGGTGGGGGCAATCGACTCCGACCCCGGGTATTTTCCCTTGTCAGGTCAGAAGGGTAATCCCCCACCAGGAGGCATACCACCCGGCGGCATGCCGCCCGGTCCCATTTTCCCTTTAAGGCCACGCATCATCTTCGCCATGCCGCCTCCTTTCATCTTTTTCATCATCTTCTGCATCTGGGCGAACTGCTTGAGCATTTTGTTCACCTCCTGCACCTGGGTGCCGGAACCAAGGGCGATGCGGCGTTTGCGTGCCCCTTTGATGACATTGGGAAACCTGCGCTCCTGAGGGGTCATGGAGTTGACAATGGCGATAGAGCGGGTGATCTCCTTGTCGTTGACCTGGTTCTTCACATGATCGGGGATCTGACCCATCCCCGGCAGTTTGTCCATCACCGATCCCAGGCCGCCCATATTGGCCATCTGCTCCATCTGTTCGCGGAAATCCCCAAGATCGAATCCTTTGCCCTTCTGCAGTTTTTGTGCAAGCTTCTCGGTCTTTTTGTGATCAACTTTACGCTGTACCTCCTCCACCAGGGAGAGTACATCGCCCATGCCAAGGATTCGGGAGGCCATCCGCTCGGGATGAAAGGGCTCCAGGGCATCGGTCTTCTCACCGACACCGAGAAACTTGATCGGTTTACCGGTGATCTGGCGAATGGAGAGGGCGGCGCCGCCGCGGGCGTCACCATCGGTTTTGGTGAGGATGACGCCGGTCAGCGGCAACGCCTGATCAAACGCCTTGGCGGTATTGGCGGCGTCCTGACCGGTCATGCTGTCGACCACAAACAGCGTCTCTACCGGATTGACTGCGGCGTGCAACTCCTTGATCTCGCCCATCATCCGTTCATCGATATGAAGACGACCGGCGGTATCGACGATCAGCACATCCATGAACTGTCGCCGCGCCTGATCCAGAGCGGCGGCGGCGATAGCCACCGGCTTCTGCATGACGTTGCTGGGGAAGAACTCAGCATCCACCTCCCCGGCAAGAGTTTTCAGCTGATCGATAGCGGCGGGGCGATAGATATCGCAACTGACCACCATCACCGACTTTTTACTCTCTTTCAGCAGCCGCGCCAGCTTTGCCACACTGGTGGTTTTACCCGAACCCTGAAGGCCCGCCATCAGGATGACTGCCGGAGGCTGGGCAGCCAGATTGAGAGACTCATTGGCCTCTCCCATCACTTTGATCAGCTCATCATTGACGATCTTGATCAGTGCCTGGCCCGGGGTGAGACTCTTCAGCACCTCCTCGCCCATGGCCTGGTCACGCACCTGATCCACAAAGGTACGCACCACCGGCAGGGCAACATCGGCCTCAAGAAGAGCCATGCGCACCTCGCGCAGGGTCTCCTTGATATTCTCTTCAGTCAGTCGGCCCTGTCCACGCAGCTTATTGAGTACGCCGCCGAGCCTATCGGTCAAATTATCAAACATGTTTACTCTGTATCTCTGGCACCGGATAATCGGATCATTATAATGGAATTTGTCGGCGGGAGCGCCCTTCTGTCGCAAATCAAGACCAATGGAGACCCGGTAATCCTTTAACCGCTTGGCCGTACCCCCGCAGATATGCGATTATCCTCTTAATTATGAGTAATAACCTGACCGCTTTTTTAGCTATCGCTTGCTACCTCTGCAGTGGCTTGATAATCACCCTCCGCCTGTTCAGTGGGGAGAGCAGCAGCCGCTTCCCCCGAGCCGCAGGGCTCATCGCCGCCTTTTTTGGCATTGCCGTCCATACCCTGCTGCTGTATCAAGGTATCCACAACGAAGGGGACATCAACCTCAGTTTCTTCGTTGCCGGCTCCCTCATCGCCTGGGGCATTCTGGTGGTACTGATGATCTCGTCCCTCTCCAAACCGGTTGAAAACCTGGGTATTGTTCTGCTGCCCCTGGCTATACTCGCCATCGTCCTGGAGATGCACTACCCCTCATCCCGCACACTGCCAACTGATGTCCCCGGGGGTCTGATTGCCCATATACTCATCTCCCTGCTGGCCTACAGTATTCTGGCACTGGCGAGTGTTCAGGCCATACTGTTGGCTATCCAGGATCACCATCTACGACACCGCCATCCCGGTGGCTTTATCCGCGCTCTTCCCCCACTGCAGACCATGGAGACACTGCTCTTCGAAATGATTGCCATCGGCTTCGCACTGCTCACACTGGCACTGCCCACCGGCTTTATCTTTCTCGATGATATGTTTGCCCAGCATCTGGTTCACAAGACCATTCTCTCGGTCATCTCCTGGGTTGTATTCGGCACCCTACTGTGGGGGCGCTTCCGTTTTGGTTGGCGGGGACAGATAGCGATTATCTGGACTCTGGCTGGATTTGTAGTACTGATGCTTGCCTACTTTGGCACCAAGGCGGTTATAGAGCTGGTATTACCTTAAGGAATCAAGGAAAGTATCAGCTGACAATGTGATGCTGGCAATTGATAAACGTGTCCATGAATTCTTTACCAGCAGCCTCCATCTGGATGTATTTACGATGCGTTGGAGTACGAGTAATGGTGCAGAAGAAACTGTTTTTCGCCGTTTTGAACTCCGAAACTTGAGAAATTAATAATAGCCATGACTCATTCTTAACCCTCTCATAAGCCCTCTGCCACACGGGCCTTTAATAATCCAAGCATGATGTGATTGACTGCAAGAATGGCGTCTTCAAAATGAAAATTATTATCATTTGGCCCCGTCTGCCCGGGGAAATTTGAGGTGCCGGGAACAACGATGCAGACATCAGCCACTGTCAGGCAGCGGCCACCACTCCCTTTCGCCATGGAAAATGTCTTTGCTCCTTTATCTTTTGCCACTTGCAACGCATTGACCACGTTGGCAGAGTTACCGCTACCGGAGTAGCCCATCACCAGATCATCCGCCGTAACCCAGGGTGCCAGGGCACCCGAATACATATGCTCTACACCGAGGTCATTCACCAAGCCGGTGAGTTCCGCCGCCGAGCCACACAGATTAACCATATTGAGACGCTTCACACCCTCAGGCAGCGGCCGACCCTTATCCTCGGAGACAAAGGGATGGTGGCGGAAATCGCAGTAGAGGTGATCCATGGTTCCGGCATTACCGCCATTACCCATGATATAGACAGTGCCGCCACTGTCGTAGACATCGAACAGCATCTCAACCACCTGTGCCAGTTGTGTACGGGGAAAGTTGTCGATGATCCGGCGCTTCTCCTCAAAGTAGAGGTCAATGGCATCGTTGGTGTTCATGGCAATAGTTCCCGGTCATTGAGGGCGCGATTGAGAAAGCGTAGCCCGTAATAGTAAAGCAGTTCACTGTAGGGGTGATGATGAAGAGGAGCGATATTGAGATAGATCAGGCCGGTAAGAATACGTACCCGTTTCAGATCCCATCCGTTGTTGATAATAAACCTATCGAAATGGCGCAGAAACTCCAGCAGATTACTCTTCAGCTGGAATGAGAGTTCAACCTGCTCACCCTTGATTTCAACAGTGTAGTTATTTGCACGTATCACCGGCGCACTGATAATGAGGGCGTGATAGAGCTTAGACAGATCGTAGTAGATATCACCCCAGCGGGTGTCACCAGCGAAATCCTGACGCCAGTCGATCAGGGTAGTGTTTCCATCATCCGAAATAACAATATTTTCCGGCTGGAAGTCACCATGAAAAAGACCGGGTACACCTTGACTAAGGCTCTCCCAGGGTACCTGATCAAGGAGCGTCGCGACACCTGGCACCACTTCGCCATTTACCCACCAGTCGTTATCACCCACCCCATTAGCCTGATGGTACTGCTCGATTCGCCGGCGACTCTTGGTCTCATAGAAGGTCCGGCACTGATCAGAAAACTCGACTTGCTGTTCCGGCTCAAGGGTTATGGAAGTAAAGAGCGTTGGCCTGAGCTGCTCAAGCAAGTTATTAAAAACCTCAATATTACTTACTTCGGTTAGCAGGCACCCCGGCTGGTAAGGGTAGGCGTAGAAGTGATCACTTTGAGCGCTGATCTTCGGCACCAGCGTCTTGAGGCGCTCGGCACGTTCCACGCGTCGAGCGGTCATTACGGGATCAGCATAAAACTTGATCACCTGACTACCTTCGAGATAGACGAACTCACCGGGTTTGATCAGAAACTGCTCCCTTCCAACCTGTTGCAAGCTGGCCAGGTAGGTATCGTCACTCCCCAGATCACGCCAACTTGAGAGTGAATGGGTTTGAAGCCCGTTAGCCTGTAAAGCAGTGAGCCCTGCCGCCACCTGTAGCTCCCCGTTGGCAGCGGGTTCTCCCTCCTCCAGAGAACGCCAGAAGCTCTGATAATCACAGATACCGGCAAGACCGGTAAAGGCTGAACCCAACACCTGCTTGAGGGACTCGCCAAGCGCCACTATCTCACCTGCTGAGCGCTTATCGAGAATATAGCTAACCCGACCGCCCGAGGTGGCAAACAGACAATAGGGCTCTGGACTCTTCACTGAAGCCACGCCGACCCAGTTATGGTCGGGATCTGGCAGTGACTCTGCCAGATAACTATCGGAATTGAGCAGCACAAAGGGAGCGTCCAGGTACTCACGACATGCGAGCAGTGAAAAGCCGGGACCACTACCCTCCCCATTGATCCTCTCTACTTCAACGAAGCGTACCGACCATTCAGGATGGGCAATAGCAAGATACTCTCGCAACAGTTCCTGACGATGATTGACGGCAATCACCAGTTCATGGGCAGAATCCAGTTGTCCAAGCAGGTGGCTGATCGCTGCACGGTTGGCCACAGGCAGTAGCGCCTTGTGACTGTCACGGGCATAGTTGTTGCGCGAACCGGGTCCGGCGGCAAGAAGGCAGTATTTGAATTCCATCAATCTGTAGCAGCATGCTCCTCATCAATACGACCATTGTCGCGCCGACTATCATCCTGCCAGCGGATTACATCATCCAGCTCGGGGGTCGACACCTCCACCGCAATATAATCCTGTTCTGCCACCACCCGGTGCAGTTCGCGACGAATACTCGACCACCCCTCACCGATACCGTAGACAGTGCGGATCAGATCATCAGGATTAATCGTTGCCGTCAGCTCTTCCGGAGCCACCACACCAGCAAGCACCGTGGCCTCACCTTTGATAACGAAATTGGTCTCCAGCTTCACCTCGTGTGACTGCAGTGAGGAGCGGTTGCCCATGTTCATGGCGATGATTTTTAGTGCATAGTCAGGATCGTCAAGGTTCGCTGTCAGCCACACTTCATAACCCCAGGGTTTGTCAACGGTATAACCGGAGAGAGGCAGCAGACCACCCTTACCACTCATCTCCGTTATCCTTTCGGTTTCCCGGGCATTGTCACCCGCCTCGATCACTACAGCAGCATCACCGACGACACGCATAGAGTAAGCGAGTCCCGGTCGGACATGCCACCCCTGGAGCCGCTGACAGCTTGTCCACTCGCTATCCCCGCTCCCCATCACCTCCACCTCACCCTCAATCACGATAAAAGAGCGGGCATCCTCCGGATTCATCCAGAGGGAGCTCTCTGCACCCGCTTCCAGCCGGTGCTGAATCAGGACATAGCGGGGCGATTCGATATTGGCAATCAGGTCACCACGCTGACCATAGGGTGCTGAAACAAGGTCATGGGTTGTGTGCATATTCATTTTCCAGGCATCTGTTTTGGGAAAGGTTCAGTGAGTTCAGCCAACAATTCATTAACCGCCTGCTCCATTACCGCTACAGGCGCTTCTACCCCGGTGTAGAGTTCAAACTGGCGTACCGCCTGCCAGAGGCTGATGCGATGCCCCGGAATCACCTGCCTACCCGCAGCCTCAGCGGCCTCAACCAGGCGCGTTACCATTGGATTGGTTGGTACATCGACAATCAGGCCGGCTGCCTCTATCTGTGATTTGTGAAAGGGGATCTCTGCCACTTCAGGCACCATGCCGACAGAGGTGGCATTAACCAAAATATCGGCCTGCGGCTGAAAACGTTGGGAAAAATCGACCCGGTCAATAGCAAAGTCTGCAGCCAGTGCCGCTGCTCTGTCGGCACTGCGATTAACTACACTAACACGGGAAAACCCATAACGCAGAAGAGCGGCAACCACGGCACGAGCCATACCTCCCGCACCCAGCACCAGCACACTCTCTGTCGGATCGGGCGCCATTTTCTCCAGACAGGTGAAGAGACCGAAGGCATCGGTGTTATAGCCGGTCAGGCGACCATGATCATTAACCACGGTATTAACGGCACCAATACGGCGCGCCTCTTCATCCACTTCATCGAGATAATCGAGCACCGCCTGCTTATGGGGCATGGAGACACTCATGCCGCGTACACCCAGGGCACGAACACCGGCTACAGCATCAGCCAGCCTACCCTCCTCTACGCCACACGCTTTGTAAACATAGTTAAGACCAAGCGCTCTGTAGCCACTGTTGTGCACCCTGACACCGAAATCACCCGGCTGTCCGGCGATGGAAATGCAGAGCTGGGTGTCTCTATTGAGTAGGGGCAACGGAGCAATCATGCTGTCCCCTTCTCCAACAACGCTATCGCCTGACGAACAATACCGGCGCTGTCGAGCCCATAGTGGGCCCAAAGGAGTTCTGGATCTGCGGCCTGTGCGTAATCGGTTACACCAATAGTGGAAAAATAAGGTGTCACATGACGGCGCATCAGCTCGGCTGCCAACTCATCCGCCAAGCCACCTCGCACCGCATGATCCTCCACCACCAACAGATGGGAGAAGGGAGCCACATGTCCAGCCAGTGCCTCTCCATCTACCGGCATAGAGGAGATATTGAGCACACCGGCGGATATACTCTGTTCTGCCAAGCGCTGACGGGCTTCAACCGCCACTGCCACTGTCCCCCCCATCGTCGCAATCAACAGCTTATCCCCTTCTGCAACCATCCCCGGTTGACCGAATTGGAAGCGGTATGCCTCGTGGTGAAGTTCAGGTAGATCCTGCCGGCACAGCCTCAGGTAGGTTGGACGCTGGTGGGAGAGTGCATACTCCAGCATCTGCCGGGTCTCGATACCGTCAGCGGGGTGAAGAATTTCCATATTGTGCAGGCTACGCATGACTGCCAGATCCCGCAATCCCATCTGGGTTGGGCCATCCTTACCGATGGCAAGCCCGGCATGGGTACCCACCAGGATGACCCCAGCCTCATTGAGAGCCACTGACTGGAAGATCTCGATAAACTTACCGGTGAGAAAGGCGCCAAAACTGCTCACCAGGGGACGAAAACCCTCCTGGGCCAGACCGGCGGCAATACCCAGGGCGTTGGCTTCAGCGATACCGCACTGATAGAAACGCTCGGGAAAACGTTCCCCGAAGCGTGCTGAACGGGTGGCGGAGCCGAGATCGGCATCAACCACCACCAGCTGAGGGTGTGCTTCACCCAGATCGGTCAATATCTGTGAAAACCATTCACGGGTCGCCTTCATAGCAGCACCTCCGGCAATCCCAGCAGTTGCCGCGCTTGCTCAATCTCATCACGACCGGGAACACCGGCATGGGTACCCTCACGGAAGTTATGGTCTGGAGCAAGATAACCCTTGGTGGTGTGAGCGATAACAAGAGAGGGCCGATCATCATTGTCATCTGCCTGCAGAGCAGCCATCAAGGCACGGTCATCATGGCCGTCAATCTCCTCCACTTGCCAACCGAACGCCCGCCACTTCTCTGCAAGAGGCTCCAGCGAAAGGGTTTTATCGACAGCACCATCGCTCTGCTTCTTGTTGTAGTCGATAATCGCTGTCAGATTGGAGAGTCGATTGAAACCGGCATACATCGCCGCTTCCCAAACCTGCCCCTCCTGACACTCACCATCACCGAGCAGGCAGTAGACACGCTGGGCCATCCCTTTAGCCCGCTTACCCAGGGCACGGCCAATAGAGACGGAGAGCCCCTGTCCCAAAGCACCGGTAGTGACATCCACCCAGGGGCAGCGCACCCGATCGACGTGCCCCTGAAACGGACTATCAAAATCACGCAGCCGTTTCATCAGCGCAGGATCAGCCGTACCATCCACCAGCAATGAAGCGTACCAGGCCGGAGCTGCATGCCCTTTGGACATAATAAACAGATCGCTGTCATGGCGTGGTGGCTGGGGATCCCATGCCATCACACCAAAGCGTAGTGCCGCTATAATATCAATACAGGAGAGTGACGAGCTGACATGCCCGGAATTTGCCCAGTAAACCATCTCCAGCACCAGCAACCGCATACGGTCAGCCAGTGCCTGCCGGGAGTGATCAGTAATCTCTGCCTTCAACCTCTTTCCCACTTGTTGAAAAAAAACGTTTAATAATATGTACGCAGGCCTCAGCCACGGCCCGTTCTGCAGCACGGCGCCGGCAGACATAATCAGCCGAAGCCATAGCCATCGGATCTGAAGCAGCCGGCGCGATGCCGTAGCCGACCCGGCTGAACACCCGCTGATCAAAAAAGCCGTCACCCATATAGATCGTCCGATCAACTGGATAGCGTTCAGCGATCCAGTCAGCACGTTCTGCAGAGCCCACCAAGTCCAGTGGATACCCCATATCCTCACTGATCCGTTTGTAGCTGATGGGAAAACCGCGCTTGTCACTGGAGACAAAGTGTATTGTCAGTAGGTCACGTACCAGGGCCAACCCATCGGCATCATCAGGGCCGAACACCTTATAGGATTTCCCTGCTTCGGAATAGAGGAACTGCCCCGTGGTCATGACGCCATCCACATCCAGCACAAAAGCGGCTGGCGTCCACAACTGTTGATGCTCTGTATTACTGCTCATAACTCCCATCCAAATTCATCTTCCAAAGCATACACCTGGAAAAATGCCGACCAGAAACTGGAGTCTGATAGCGCCTTCCGATAGCAGTTCATCGCCTGTTCATAATCCGCTTCCAGCCCTAGTAGACGGGAACAGCGAGCGTTAACCATCCACAAGACCGGATCGATAGGATAGGCACGCAGCAGAGTATCGGTGTGGCGCTTCAGTTTCATTGGGCTCCCTTCCGGGGTGAGATTGACATTACCCACCAGATTGACAAAGACATTAAAAAACACCTGAAACAGTTCAACCGCCTTGCGCTCAGGTATGCGATCCCGGTCAACGGTACGAAAATCTATAATCTCATGGAAGTAGTCATCAAAGGTGAAGCCCTTACTCACCAGATCGCGGCCTATGGTGAACGCCTTGGAGGTGGTCTCACCAAAGCTCTCCAGTGTACGGGAGTCATCAACCATCTGCAGATCGTTGTAGATGCTGGTGCCACGCAGTGGCTGCAGCACGGCATGTACCGACCAGTCCAGTTTCAGCTCTCGGGCAAAATCGAAGGTGGAGAACATTTCACCATAAGTCTCACCGGGAAAACCGAGAATAAAACTGCAGGAGAGTACCACTTGAGGATGCCGACTACGGAAAATCTCCACTGCCTGTCGGATACGCTTATGGCTGGCCGGTTTACGCAAGCTCTTGAGCCGAACGGGATCGCCGGTCTCGACACCGAAGCCGGTCATGACGCAACCGCTGTCCACCATCGCCTGGGCCATCTCCTCATTGATATCCACTGCCAAAACATAAGCGGATGAGGACCAGGTAAGATCGAGATTAAGTGCCGCAATGGTATTGAACAGCAACAGCGTATGCTGCTGGTCAGCGAGCAGGTCATCATCCATCCACTCAATGTGGCGAACACCTTTTTTATGATAGAGATAAATGATCTCGTCAACCACGTCGGAGATGCTGCGGCCACGGGTACCACGCCCCATAAAGTTACTGACGGCACAAAAAGTACACTCCGCCCTACAACCCCGGTTATTGATTATCGTCGCCCAGGGCCGCCCCTTACCGGCGGTACGGCACCAGATAGTCGGCGAGGCGTAGCGCTGGTAGGCGGCGATGTCGAGCTTGTCGTACTCTTTGCGAACATCGAGGGCCAGCGGCTTCTCATAGACCTCTCCAAAGCAGTGAACCTCCTCATCTCGCTTATAGGCCAGGTTGACAAAAGTGCCATAGGTAGCGATGAAATGCTCCCCGGGACTTTCGGTGGCACTGTCAGCCACCCACTCCCAGAGCTCAATCAGCCTGTTGAGTTGTACCTCGGACTCACGGCGAAACACCAGATCCACAAGACCGGAATCAAGCAGTTGCTGATAATCGCTGGTGGATTGAACACCACCGGCAAACACCGGACGTTGAAAACCCCGCAGCCGCTCCAGCACAGCCAAGCCTTGCTGCTCTACTGCTGCAAACATCCATGAGAGACCATAGGCATCACAGTCATCCGGAATCGATTGAAGCAGATCCACCATTCCATGAGGCCGCCCCTCATTGGCCCTGCGTATTGCCTCAAAATTAAGGTCAACAATCTCCACTTCCCAGCGTGGGTTGAAGAGACGTACCGCCGCCGAGATAAAGAGTGAACCCATGGGGAAGTAGGCGATGTGCTGTTTGGCAGCGATCATATGCGGCTTGATCTGGTCTGGCACCATATTTGGCGGCAATACGATACAGAGCCGTCGCGTCTTTAGCGGGTAGTTGGCCAGAAAATCACAGATCCAGCTGATCCCTGCCAAATCTGAGGTGATCGGTTGCCGGCTGGATGAGACCAGGGAGAGCTGGTCAATCAGCTCTTCAGAGGACATCCTGTTGACTGATTGGTATAGATGTTGAGCCATATCATCTTATCCGGTTCTATCTCTGTAAACCCGAGCAGTCAGCTGCAAAGGGATGTAAATAGAAGGTAACTATTCCGCCCACCCCTGAAAACCACGGTTATGGTGGAACAAAGGTGTTGTAGGAGCGAACTTGTTCGCGAAGAGTCTTCTACGAAGCTAATCGCGAACAAGTTCACTCCTACGCCTGAGTTCCAGATTGCCGTGCTGAATAGTTACAATAGAAGTACTTATTTGCACACCTACCACCTTTGCAGGAAACCCACTGATCATATCAGCTTAACTTTCACTTTCGCCGCAGCAGCCAGAGATATCAGTTTGGTTTTATTCTCATCCGGTAGCACCTCACAAGCATCCCACCACCCTTTTTCATCCAGTACTCCGATTATATGGTCCAGCAAATTACGAAGTAGATTTTGGATCCGATCGGCAGAAATAACCCTAGCCTCAATCATCGATATCAAGTGTACTTTCAATTCAGGAGTAAGCAGGCCAGCCCGCATCAGATGCTTTGACTGCCCACCATCGTTTTTATCCCAGGTAAAATAGTGATCAAGCAGCGCCTTGTTGCGGCGTGGACTCTGTAGATCATCACAAAGCAACCGCTGCATCACCGCCCTGAACAGGGTAGTCTCAGGCACACCGGTCCAGACCTTGTGGAAACTATTGCGGAAGTCCCACAACTGCATGAATTGCTCAAGGCTTGAGAAGCTAAAGACATCATGTATCGATCCCTGCCATGGGATATCCGGCCGATCAGGGTAACGGTGCGGTACCGTAGCACAGCCATCAACGATGACGCGCCCTTCTGCCGCCGCATACCGATCAAGCAGGCTATCTATCCAGGGAGTTGTCTCGGGTAGGTAATCCGTACGTGTTTTTAGTACATGAGTATAGCGCCTCATGGCAGCCTGGATCATCTCCACTCCGGTAAAGACACCATGAAACATGCTCACCATACCCATCTCGCGTTCCGGCGTTGTCGGTCCCACCGGAATCAGTATACGGCGCAAAGTTTCATCAGGATCAATCGCAGGCAAGCGGCAGAAAGTCACCTCACCCAGAATGCGCTCCTCACAGTGGATGAGTGCCTCGTTCAGCAGCAGGGAATCACAGTTCTGCTCTACCCCCCCCAGATGACTGCCCTCACCCTGGTAGACTTGGCGCAGCACAATAAAGATATCGAAGCCTGTTTCACCCGCGAGATGGGGTATCAGCTTCAGAAGAAACAGTAGCTCCCGACAGGTTCCCGTTATCAGTAGTGCAACATAGGGCGCTGTCTTATTATTGTTATCTCTACTCTTCATCATTGCATCATCACAGGTAGTACCGGACTTGTCTCTCCAGTAACATTTTGATTAAGAACTTAATTCCTTTCTGATAAGCGATATAGACGCTGGGCAATACGGCTCGCAAGCTCTCTGTATGAATTCTGAGCTGCAGCAGACTCGGGAGAATTTAGCGGAGTTTCACTCAAACACGCATGAAGGCCCTCTTCCTCCTTGAAGAACAGGCAGTGATCATCCCAGTGGGGGTTAGGAGAGACATCGCGACAATCATAAACTACAGGTATCGCACCACAGGCACAGATTTCAGTAAACCGTTGATCACCTATCACTGTAATATTGATGGCTAGAGCATATTTTGCCGAACTATAGATACGCGCAAGCTCTTCACCATGGGCGACCTCACCCTTGAAGTAAGGTGCGACAACAGGATCCTGCTCCCACCCATACCCATACACTTCAACCTTTACTGTCGGATTGTGACATATCCATCGCACCAGAGACTCACGCACGACATGACCAATTGCCCTTTTCCAGACAAGATCAAAGGACACATCAAGCTTTTCACTAATCTCATGACACAATGAAGGCCCCATCGATCTCCCTGATTCAAGAGCCATCTGTAGACTAGCAAGAATCTGCTCCATCATGGGGTGATCGGGTAGCACGCTAAGGTGGGATGATCCGGCAAAGACAATTTTATCTTCACGCTGCACATCGCTATACGGCTTAAAAAGGGCTTCATCAACAGCGATAGGCTGGAACTCAAAATCCTTTGCCCCACTGTTAATAGCATACTCACCCAAGTCTTTTCCGATAACGTAAACCAGATCACGCTGACGCCAGGGAAGTGCCGCACCATTGGTCAACTCCGGCATCGGATCCTGCCACCAGACCATATTAAAAAGATCCGGATGCATCCATTGATTATCGAGGTGATTGATTTTAACCACCAGATGGGGGTTGAATTCATACTGCTCTTTGGGTCGCTGATAATCGAGTTGCTCCATCTCATTTTGCTCGATAGAGACCCGGACTTCATGCCCAAGCGCCTTGAAACCTTCGGCTAATCCTTTGGATGCATACTGCATCACTTCGGTCATACGGTTGGCCGGGAAAAAGATGCGTAGTGGCTGTCCCGACTCCACTGCGGGTGGTTGCTGTACTGCGCACTTTTTAAGATACTCTCCTGCCAAAGTTTCTCTGTTGGCAAGTACCTCTTTGCGAAGCTGCTTGAACCCATCCTTGAGGCGCGTTTTATCCTGCTCTGCAACACCCGGTGGAATAACCAGATGAACCGGGATACGAAGTCGGGTATGAGTAAAAAAGTCAACAATATCGCCCGAGGAGATATTAACTAGATTTTCCGGCGCACCATCAATGGGATCCCCTTCATAGTAACAAACCTGCAACCCGCTGATATTGGGATGCCCAATGTCCATAAGGTTATGTTGAAGAGCCACCGCAAAAGCAATATTTCTGTTTAAAAAGAGGGTATCCACCGCAAGTTTGTTACCCCATCGACCCTGCAGATGTTTACTTCTGCTCTCCCTGATATTTTCAATTGCAGCAAAGAAACCTTCCCTCTCTCGCTCAATAACGGCCACCGGAAGCTTGCGCTCACCTGGATAAAACGCATCCGGCAATGGCAGTGTGGTGAGCAAAAAAAGCTCTCTGAGTTGGTTATAAGGGGCGTAAATGAGATTGACCGGCCCATCTTCAGGCGGCTCAATGGCCACATAAACCAGACCCATACTCTCAGATCCTGGCGACAAGCTCCCCTGGGCCTTCTCAGCAGCAGTAGCTGCATCATCAAGCAGCATGTAGTATCTGTTAATAGGGTTACTCTTATCCACTACCCCTGCCCCCTGGCTAGAAACGAATATCAATCACTGCACAACACACAATACCGACATTTTTTTGACATAACCGAGATTAATTTGTCACATCTATCTTCCCTAAAATCTTCTTGTAAAACAGTATAATAAAGACTCTGTACATCATTACCATCGGTGATTTTCCAGGCAATCAGAAACGAGTAAAGTGATCATGCAATAAATGCGCCCACTAGAACAGAGAACGTTCCTGCATCGGCCATCTCTATTTTTTGATACTGCACTCCACTCCTGAATCACGCACGGCATACAATGTTATGCTTAACAGCTACACAAGTATTGTATACCTTGAATGCCAGGCCATTTCACACGCTTGATTCAGGATAATGGCAGAATCGAACCGCATAGAGGGGAGGCGAGTATGCTATGAAAAATATCGTCATTCTGGCAGATACCACGCCAAGTATCAGCCTCCATATTCTTTCTCATCTGCTTTTCATAGAGCAACGGGCTAACTTTACCGCATTGGTCATCGAAGAGACACTGGATGAAATAGAAACAGCATTCAATGAAGCTCCCGGGAGATACAGCAGTAACCTCTCATTTCACCCCCTTGAAGAAGCCGGACTGTACCTGACGGCCCAGCACTTCGATCAAGCTTATATATTTTCCTCACACAATACGGGAGAGTTGGTGCGCTATGGCACCATAATCTCACTCCTTAAACAGTGCAAAACCACACCGCCGACACAACTCATCAACTATAACCTGAGACAATTCCCATACAGGAAGGATGAATTTGAGGCTGTCGTTCCATGTGATATCTGTGGCGAAGGGATGACCTTTTATCGCCATACAACCTACCCATCCATGGAGACGTGCATCCCCCTGTACCAGTGTCCTGTGTGTGGCTTTGTTTCACAGGACTACTCAACTATTAACAGCAAAGAGATGCAGCAGATGTATGCTGATCTTATCGTTCCCTGGATGAATTTTTTGGGGGAGATGGTAGATCAGGGACATCGGCAGTGCCTCGACACACTTAAAAAGCATCTACCAAACCAGGCCGACATAGTTGATCTGGGGAGTGGAATGTGTGGATTGGAGTACTATGCAAGGCGCGATGGAGACCGAGTAAGAATAACCTCTCTTGAATTAAACAAAGCGGCCATTGAGTGGTGCCAAGGCTTTGGCATCACTGCACACCCTGTCGATATTAGCAACAGAGAACAACTTCAGCAGGTACTGCTTGAGTGCCATATTGAAAAGCCAGACGCCTTATACAGCAACAACTCACTGGAACACCTATGTCACCCCCGCGCCACCCTTGCCATCTGGAGAGAGTTAGTAAAGCCCGGCGGCATACTCTACATCATCATCCCCACTATTGACCATGTATCTAATGATTACCGTGGATTCGAGAAATACCACCTCAGCTATTTTCGCAAACACAACCTGAGACTATTGGCTGAAACCCTCAACCTGGAAATCCTTCTTCTTCAAGACGTAGCCAGAGAATCCGGCGCGGGAACCGGTGTTATGCAGGCAATCCTCCGTAAACCACCCTAAAAAAGAACCTTGATTTACTGCCACTCTTTCTAATCGAATTGGCAACTATTCAGGTCGATGCCGATGCCAGCACTTCACTGGCGTTGGTTGTTTGGTTGGCCGGATAAGAGACGACTGCAACACTGCTAAGCGTCTCTTTTCTTAGCTGTGTTAACTCTTCCTCACTGACACGCATCATCCTTGCAATATTTTCCCGCTTTTCCGGCCTGGAAAAGTTAATACGATCCCACTCATAGGCCCTTAATACACGAAGATCCTGCTGGGTAAACTCATCTGAGACAATACGGCTCTCTGACCAGTCGAGGTTTTCGCTCATATCAACACCCGATCCCAGCCATCCTTCCTTGATAACCCGTTGGTAAAGTGGCGTGTGAGGGAGCGGCTGATAGATAAAAAACTTTGTATAGTCTGCGTCCAGGGATTCCGCATAACGGATCGTTTCTCTTATTTCATCCCAACTTTCACCTGGCAGGCCAATGATGAAGTGAGCGTTGACATCAATGCCCAATAACTTTGCCTTATTCACCATCCGTCTGGCAAAATCGAGATCAACCGGCTTGTGGATGATCTCCTTCAGTACCCGGTCAACGCCTGACTCAATCGCCATATCGACATACTGACAACCACTTGCGCGCATCAATTCAAGGATCTCGTCATTCATATAGAAAACTGGTACAGCAATAGCGTTCCATGTCAGCTCCAGTTTTTCATCAATCATCGCCTGACACAATTCACGGGTTCTTCTGCGATTGATATAGAGATTGTCATCATCAAAAATAAGGGACTTGATAGCGTACTCTTTTTTGAGGTGTTTTATTTCAGCGATGATGTGCGCCACCGAACGCGCCCTGAATCCTTTACCTGCCAATGATTCTATCTCGCAGAATGTGCAGCCAACGCCACACCCCCTTGAGGTAACCATTCGCCCATAAGGAAGTTCCCTGGGAGAATCCACGCTGATTCGCTGCAGGGTTGTTGTATAACGCTGGTAGTCAATAAGATGGTAAGCTGGCATCGGCAATGCATCAAGATCATCAATATACGGCGCCTTGCACTGGATAATACGCTGCCCATTATGCCAATAAGCTATACCTTGATCAGGAAGGGGAGCATTACCACAGATAGATGATAGTAATTCAGTAAAAACCTCTTCACCCTCACCAAGAACAAGGAAATCAAGATTTTTATCTCTGCCAGCCACATCAGGTGCCTGTGTGGCATAAACACCACCCAAGACCGTAAAGATATTCCGGCTGACACTTTTAATACACTGACTGGCAATATGTACAACATCGGCATATTCACTGGTCAGCAGTGTCAAACCAACCAAGTCGGGTTGGTATTCCATAATTCGACCGATAAATTCCTGCTCAGTCAGATTCTCGAGATTGGCATCCAGAATGGAGACTTCATATGAGGTCTCAACAGTGGCGGCAATCAGGCACAAGTTGATCGGATGAATTTCCCAACGTGTTTTAAAATTGCCTTCGATCCACCTCAGGTTTGGTTGTACCAGTAATATTTTCTGAATGTCCCTTTGATAATCTTTGGACGATATACCACCCATTTCCAGAATCTCTTTTTCACCAAAATCTACCATTCATGGTTTCCTTAACAGATTGCCACAATATTGCGTGATCCCGAGCCTATCCTGATGGAATAACCTAACTGCTTCAGTAGTGTTGAACAACGCGGGTCATTATTTTCAACAATCAGAATCGGCTTATCCCGTCTTATGATTTTTTCCAGCCCCTGCAGAGTCTTTAATTCGTAACCTTCGACATCTATTTTTATAAGCCCAATAGGTGCAGGAACGGTTAGTTCATCAATGCGAAGGCTGAGTGTTGTCTTTCTATCCCCATTGGGGTCTATCTTTGAGGCTGTAAGTGTATCGAAGATAATCTCCTTTTGATCCAGTGGATAAACTCCCCTTTCTAACGAAACCATCTCTGTTTTTTCACCACACGCCGTATTAAACAGGGAGACATTATTTTGGCTGTGGCGTCTAACTAAATAGCTTAATGTATCGAATATCTCAGGCACCGGCTCAAAAGAGAATACATGTCCTTCCGGACCACAGAGATCAGCCATTTTCAAGGTAAACCTCCCAACATTGGCTCCGATATCCATGCATAACATACCTGGCAATATAAAGTCATCCAATTGCCGGTACTCTTCTTCATAACTTACAAACAGACCTCTTCTATACTGTATAGAAAAATAGTACCTGGAGAGTTCCCATGAGCGCTTGCGGAAAAGTTTCTTAAGTATTCTAAAACATCCATCAATCATCACAATAGGCTCTCTTCTCTCTATGAAGTGATGTTATTAATCTGAGACCATCTCATCCAGCATCGACGCAGAGAGAGGCAACTCAATGCCCTGTGCTTCAACCAGAACATTACAGTCAAGTGCAGCATATTGCCGGGAAAAAAAGTTCAATTCTGGAATACTATCCGCCCTGGTTGCCTTTACCACCACTTCGGGGTGCCGCTCTGCCCAGTGGTTGGCCAACTGCAAGTAACTGACCTCATCTCTTGCAGTGAGATGAAATATTCCCTGCAGTTTCTTATCAAGCAGCCCAGCTATCACACTGGTTACCAGGCTCAACGGCACAGGTGAGAAGTAGAAGTCTGCAAAGGGAGTAACAACACCCCCCTCGGCAGCCGTCTCAGCCCAGTGACTGGCAATCTCCATTGCCCCCTCCACCACTTTACCCAAGCGAAGCACCTGAAAACCACAATCACGATCTTCCAGGTACCTCTCCACCGCCACCTTCTGCCGACCATATTCACATCTTGGATCGGGCAAACAATCAGCCGCCACCCTGGGGGTGTCGCCACTAAAAACGATGTTTGATGAGAGGTAGAGTACCTTGGCGCCACGGCGCTGCAGTTGGTCAATTAGTAGACAGGTGCGTTCGACATTGATCTTCCGGGTAGCTTGGGGCTGACGCTCACAGCCAACCACATTGACGATACCCGCACAGATCACAGCACTTTTAATAACCGCAGGAAGCTGCCAGGTGGCCGGTTCATCGGCGAGATCAAGGTATAGTTCCGGTGTACATTCATGCCTGCGACTAGTCCCTCGAACAGTCAAGCCCTGTTGCGGCAGGCGCTCCATTAGCGCACTGCCTATTAATCCGTCCGCTCCAACAACAAGCACATCAACCATTTGTATGATTACTCAAAAAATATATACCCCCAGTCTCCACTGTACCCGGCCATAGTGAAGAACCATTCCCACTCGTCAGGGGTATAGAATGACTCACAGGTAAGCTGCCAGTAGAGCAGGTTAGCCTTCTCTTGCTCATTGCGATAAGACTCGACACAGACGTAAGCGTTACCACAGCCGACTCGTTCAATCTCACCCAACGCTTGGTAAAGATGATAGTTATAGAGGTTATGAAGGGTTGTCAGGGAGTAAACCAGATCAAAGCTATCGTCAGCAAAAGGGAGGGCCACCGCATCGGCTTTTTTGACAACGGGGTGCATCTCACTCTTGGTGTTCGCCAAAGCATAGTCGGAGATATCAATACCTGTGACATCAATACCAGGCACCACTTGAGTCAGCTCATAGAGGAGAAAGGCCTTACCGCAACCGACATCCAATACCCGATCACCCGCTTGCAGTTGATAGTGGTTAGCCATTGCCTCCGCCAAGGTACGCCAGCGCCCATCGTAACGGTAGCCACCATATCCGTAACAACGATCACCATCCCAGTACTCCTTGCCCCACTGTTTGGCGATAACGGCACAGGCTGCTTTATCGTCTTCACACACCCGTTCCAGGTAGTTGCGGGATGTGCTGCCGTGGAGTTTCTCCAGAAAGTTAATTTCGGCCATAATTCACTCAGACAAAAAACTTATGCTCAGGGTCCAGCGCCAGATACTCCTGCAGTGCCATATTACTACTGTGTGCAACGCAGTGGTGCTGACAAGAGAGAGAGGGATCAAACGCGTAGAGCTGCTGCCGATTCTCCTCAGACATCCAGAACTCCCTGAAACCCATCGCTGTAATCGAACCGAGCCGTCCCTCTTCAGTGTAGGCCTTGTCATGACAAGTGTAGACACCGCAATCGGCACCAATCACAGGACAGAAGAGCAGGTGGGGACAACTCTTATAGAGCTTGTTCCAGCCACGGTCATCCAGGTCATGGTAGGCATCAATCAGGGTGAAATTCTCATCCTCCAACACCCGCGCCCGCTCAATCTGCTTCCAAGTCTCCTCCTTTATCACATCATGGTACTTGTTGTTCTTCTCAGCGCTGTTACCCACTATAACCCCTGAAAGCTTAACATGATCACTGCCGGCCTCCTTGAGGCGACTACACGCCTGGTAAATCCCTTGATAATTCTGCTGGTCGATAATATAAGCAGCACCCATTACACAACGGCACCCTCGTGCGGAGAAGGCACTCATATTTTTCATCAGGCTGGAAAAACTCCCGTCAGATACGCCTCTGGCCTTGCTGTAACTGGCCTCATCATAGCCATCGAGTGAGATACGTATCCAGGTACCGTGTGATGCAAAAGCATCGGCCACCCGCCCTTTCAGGTTGGAGCCATTAGTAAGGGCGGCAACCTTCACCCCTCCCCCAGCCAACCGCTCAATCACCCGGGGCAAGGGCTTGTAGATCAGCGGCTCACCACCACCGGAGAAAGTCACCGCCTTGACCCCCATCTCGATCAGATCATCGGCGATCTCAAACATCTTTACCTCGGGGATGCTGTCGCGAAGGTCGACTTTCCGGTCGATCTCCAGATCATCCACATGATAAGCGCAGTACCAGCAGTCGTGGTTGCAGTAGTTGGTGGGTTTAATGCGGATATGAACCGGCGCTACAACCTGCTGATTTGAGAGTGCCTGTAACTGCTCAGAAAAGCCAAGGAACTTGAGGTGACTATAGAGCTTACTCATACCCTGTTTTATCCACCAGGTATCTGTTTGATTTGAGCATTTACTACGCCAAACCAATCCATTTCCACTTCTTTGCTCATAATAAAGCGCCCTTGTTCATCTGTTGTATTACCCGTTGTGAAATAGTCAGTGCATCTAATCCGGCGGCGGTCAGCTGATGATCTTGAGAACCATAACCCCCTCCATTGCGTTTCGGCAAACCGATACGCAGTATTGGTGGATGGGGTTGCAGGCGATCCGAAAGCAGCTCAAGAATAGCACTACCAAACCCACCGGCCAGGGTATGCTCCTCAAGGGTCACCATGAGTTTAACCCTGGAAGCCAAAGAGTGGAGCCGGGCACTCTCCAGCGGCATGATGGTATGGCAATGCAACACCCCCGCTGCTATACCCTGCTCCGCCAGCAACCCGGCTGCCTGCAGTGCGCGTTGAGTCATAATACCGGTCGAGATAAACAGCACCTCTCCCGGGTCGCGCATCAGCACCGCCTCACCAATGGTGCAGTTCATCTGGGGATTGGAAACCACCTCATCCCCCCCCTTGGCCAGGCGGATATAGAGTGGACCGGGCCACTCCAGGGTCTGGGGCATCAGTCGTTTTATCTCATCGGCATCACAAGGCGCTACCACCGTCATCTCCGGCAAAATCCGCATCAGTGCAATATCTTCGGTGGCTGTGTGGGTAGGCCCCAACGGGGCATAGACCATCCCGCCACCATTACCGATCAGACGCACCGGCAGATTGTGCATACAGAGATCCACCGCTATCTGCTCAAAACAGCGGCGGGTTAGAAAGGTGGCGATGGTATTGACGTAGGGGATATACCCCTCCATCGCCAAACCCGCCGCCATGCCGATGATATGCTGCTCGGAGATACCCTCCATAAAGAAGCGCTCCGGCATCTCACGACGCATCGGCTCCAGGGTACCGGCGCCGAGATCGGAGCCGATAAAGACCACCCGCTCATCCTCTCGGGCCAGCTCATGGATGGCGTTAAGGGCACTCTTTCTCATGGTGCCTCCTCAATGGCGCGGTAGAGTGCTGCAAGCTCATCATCACTGATACGCGCTTTATGGTGCCACTCAGGCGCAGATTCAGCATAGCCGATCCCCTTCCCTTTGACGGTATGGCAGATAACAGCGCTGGGACGGCCCGGTTCGAGAGGCAGAACAGCATAGACCCGGCGGAGATCATCGACACTGTGCCCGTTCACCTCACCAACCCCAAAGCCGAAGGCGCGCCACTTATCTACCAGTGGCTCCAACCCCAGCACCTCTTCTGTCGGGCCGTAGGATTGCAGTCTGTTGTAATCGACCAGCAGCGTCAGATTATCGAGTTGATGCTTAGCCGCTGACATCGCCGCCTCCCACACCGAGCCTTCATTCAGCTCACCGTCACCGGTGATCACCACCACCCGATGGTTACTCCGCGCCAACCGTGCCGCCAGGGCCATACCGACACCGATAGAGAGACCGTGACCGAGGGCACCGGTGGAGGCCTCAACACCGGGAATCTTCTCCGCCTCCGGGTGCCCCCCAAGATAACTTCCCGCTGCGCAAAAAGTGGCGAGATCGTCGAGAGGAAAGAAGCCCTTGTCCGCCAGAATGGCGTAGAGCGCAAGGCAGCCGTGCCCTTTGCTCAAAATGGCACGGTCACGCAACGACCAGCCGGGCTGATCCGGGCGGAAGTTGAGGTGATCGTCATAGAGGGTGCGCACTATCTCGATAAGAGAGAAGGCCGGTCCCAAGTGACCACGACGCTCACCCGCAACGGCATCAACTACCCGGCGGCGCAGATCACGGGAGCGCCGGTCGAGAGGCTCTGCCTTAGCCTGTTGAATCAACACCTCAGAGTTCGAGGGCATAAACATCAACTCCTACTGTTTCTGTTACCTGCAATACCAACGCCTTTGACCTGCTGATACAGGAGGCCACCCTCTTTTGCCGCTGTTCAGTGGTGATTCCCCTGGCCTCAGCCCAGGCGCTCTTTAGCGGGTTGAGCAGAATCAATCCCCAGCAGAACCCCAGCAGGGGGCCATAGAGATGATACCGGCTCTCCAGCCCAGGATCATCTCCATAGAGTGACAGCAGTGCAGCGGTGGTATGCGCCTTCATCGTGTGATCGATCACCGGTTCGGGGCGCCAGACAAAATCACCGATCAGTTTTGTCGGATCATCCCAGCCAAAGTACTCAAAGTCGATAAAACGGTAACCCGAAGGGGTCTTCAACATATTGTGGCTACCGACATCGGAGGGGCTGAGGGTACGGTAACGTGGCTCAAGGAGAGACGATGAGTCGATCCCCACCGCCCGGGCGGTATCACCCGCCCACTTCACCAAAGCGGCAGCCGCAGGTATCACTATCTCCTGCATATGGTGCTGAAGAGGTGGGTGCTCTGCAGCCACCTCGGCAAAAGTCGCTATACGCCGCTGCAACTGCCCTATCAGCTCATCAAGGGAGAAAACAGCATCCTTGGCATCGGCCAGCTTCGCTGCCGCCTGCTCTTTGCGTAAAGCGTGCAGCCTTGAGAGAAACCCAACCATGGCATCCAGCGCTGAAATATCGTCAGCTGCCGGCCGCCCCCCCTCCAGCCACTCAAAAAGGGCCAGACGATGTTCACTATCCACCGCCAGTTGCCTGGGCACTTCCCGACACCCATTGGCGGCGAAAAAAAGATAGGCCGCCTGCTCACGCTCAAGCCGCTCCCGGCCCGACTCACCCTCTGCAGGGTACTGTTTCACGGCATAGCTGTAGCCCTGTGAGGAGAGCAGCCTGGAGAGGGTGCTGTTCCCCCCTCGCTGTGTATCGGCAAGGGAGAGCGTGTAATCTCCCATAAGCCGTCGCGCACTATCAATGACCGAAGAGTTCATCAGCCAGCAGCTCCCAATTGGAGATCACATCAATATCTGATAACGGGGGTTCACCGGGCGAAAAGAGGATGGGGCGTACCCCTGATGGAAATGCCGGATGCAGCAGCACCTCGGGCAGATCATCGACAAAGCAGTCAGGCGCCAGTGCGGCGATACGCTGCACCTTCTCATCACGGCTCTCCTCAAAAAAGAGCGAGGCGGCCGACAGTCCGGTGGCGGCGGTATCGAACACCCCCTGCTGATCCAACCAGGCCAGTGCGGCGTGGCGTAGGTTGACATAATGACGGTCATTGGCCGCATACCTGCTCTTGTGGCTGACAATCACCACTTCGGCCCCCTCTTGCCGACACCGCTGCAGAAACTGCCCGGCTCCGGGCGTCATCTCGGCAAAGTTCATTTCGTGACCATAGACCGCTGCCTGAAGATCACGCCACTGCTGCTCACCCTCCGGCTGGGATCGCAAATACGCTCTGACCGCCACCTTGCCACCACTGAAATCAGGCGGTAGCAGGGCCATTCTCCTGGCCACCGAGGGAAATGCCGTTTCGTAGCTGATCAGCGTGTTATCGAGGTCAAGACCGATCCGCATCGTCCCGCCACCAGCCACCGGAGAGATCGAGAAAAGCGTGACAGAGCGCCATATGGGAGAGCTCAACACGGCCATAATGGTCAGAAGCGATATAGAAGTTGAGGTCACCCGACTGGCGTAGCGGATTGTCACTCTCAAAACCACTGAGTGTAATCACCCGACAGCGCTGTTTTCTCCCCTCTTCCACGGCGTTGAGAATATTGAGTGACCGCCCCGAACTACTGATAGCGATCAGCAGATCACCGGCAGAAGCGTGTATCGCCAACTGGCGACTGAAGATCTCCTCATAGCCAAAATCGTTACCCATACAGGTGAGAGAGGGTGCCTCGTTGAAGGTCATTGCCGCCACACCACCGTTGCGCACCAGATCAATCGCCAGATGACCGGCGATAGCGGCACTACCGCCGTTACCGACAATCATCACCTTGCCACTGGCGGCGACATCCCCGATCAGCGCTATACCGCGCTCAAACCCCTGGTCCGCAGTCAACGCCTCACCGGCACCACCGGTCACCGCCACCGCTGACAACAACCCGTGAAGGGTATCGATGTGTTCTTGGTAACTCACAATATGGTCATCTTCATTCAGTACCATGGTTAAACCCTAGGGATACCTCACTCCCACGCCGCTGGGTGGAAATGCATACAAAAACCAACCTGATTACCCCTGAGCCTCAGCCACCGGCTATAAAACAGTCCTGAAGTCGAGTGTAGGAGCGAACTTGTTCGCGAAGAGCACGTTTCGTAGTCCATCGCGAACAAGTTCGCTCCTACAAATGCAAAGCGTCACAACATGCTCTTGGTTATTGGTATTAATCCCGGGGTCGGAGTCAAACCGCTCCACCAGATCAATTTCATCCACCTTAGTCGCACGGTTTGACTCCGACCCCTGCCTCACACGGAACGCTTCAACCGCTCTGTTTCCCATGTAAATAAACCCGTATAAACACAAATATTTGAAACTGGCTCATAAAACAGTCCTGAAGTCGAGTGTAGGAGCGAACTTGTTCGTGAAGAGCACGTTTCGAGTCCATCGCGAACAAGTTCGCTCCTACAAATGCAAAGCGTCACAACATGCTCTTGGTTATTGGTATTAATCCCGGGGTCGGAGTCAAACCGCTCCACCAGATCAATTTCATCCACCTTAGTCGCACGGTTTGACTCCGACCCCTGCCTCACACGGAACGCTTCAACCGCTCTGTTTCCCATGTCAGCTTTATAAAACAGCCTACTTCTCCCCAAGATAGGTAAACCAATCTCTCGTCGCATCGGCAATCTTATCCACCGTCCATAGTGGCGCCTCCCGCCAGTAGTCGATATTTTTCAACATCTCCGCCACACCCGCCTCAAAACTGACCTGGGCCTTCCAACCGAGCAAGCGTTCAATCTTTGTCACATCGGCAAAGGTACAATCCGGCTCACCAGGACGTTTGGGGATATGCACCACCGGCCCACCCAACAGCTCCACCAGTCGATTGATGCT
>JBEVXT010000817.1:0-10014 GCA_040505955.1 Sedimenticola sp.
GGGGCGGTGGCCCGGGCGATGAAAAATATGTGCCTGGAGAATCTCTGCCTGGTGAGACCGAAAGAGTTTCCCAGCGCTGAGGCGACTGCCCGGGCGTCCGGTGCCGATGACCTTCTGGCGGAGGCGCAGCTGTTCGATTCCCTCGATGAGGCTCTCAAAGGGTGTCGCCTGGTGGTGGGGGCGAGCGCCCGCCTGCGCACGGTGGAGTGGCCGCAGCTGGCACCGCAGGCCTGTGCCGAGAGAGTGTTGCGGGAAGCGGCGGAGGGGGATGTTGCTCTGCTTTTTGGTCGCGAAAGCTCCGGTCTGCGCAACAGTGAACTCGATCGTTGTCAGTATTTGGTACATATCCCCGCCAATCCTGAGTACTGCTCACTGAATATTGCCCAGGCGGTTCAGGTGATTGCCTACGAACTGCACGTCGAGTCGCTGACGGAGACCGTTGCCAGTGATGAGCCGGTGCGACCGACAGTGACGGCAGATGTCATGGAGGGGTTTTTCAGCCACCTTTCTCAGACCATGGGGGATATCGGCTTCTCGGATCCGCAGCAGTCGGAGAAGCTCAATCGCCGTTTACGTCGACTCTTCTTTCGCGCCCGTCCCGACACCGAAGAGCTGAATATTCTTCGTGGAATCCTCAGTGCCGCCCAAGGGCGCAAGTCGATGCGGGCTGAAAGGGATTGAGGTTGCATGCTCTACTGGTCAGCGGGCAGAATAATCGAGTAGAATAGTGGGTCTTTCACCGGCCGTTACGGTCGGTAGCTGAGCTGGGTGGGATTTAACGATGTTTTCTCGTCTCAAAGAGGATATCAAAAGCGTATTTGACCGTGATCCGGCGGCGCGTAACACCCTTGAGGTGATTACCACCTATCCCGGACTGCACGCACTGCTGTTTCATCGCTTGAGCCACTGGCTGTGGGGTATCGGGCTCTGCTGGATTGCCCGGGTGGTCTCGGCCCTGTCGCGCCTGCTCACCGGTATTGAAATTCACCCGGGAGCAGAGATCGGGCGGCGCTTCTTTATCGATCACGGCATGGGTGTGGTGATCGGTGAAACGGCGGTGATCGGTGATGATTGCACGCTCTACCATGGAGTCACCCTTGGCGGCACCAGTTGGCAGAAGGGCAAGCGCCATCCCACGCTGGGCGATGATGTGGTGGTGGGGGCTGGCGCCAAGGTGCTGGGTCCCATTGAGATCGGCAGAGGTGCGCGTATCGGATCAAATGCCGTGGTGGTGAAGCCGGTACCTCTCGGAACCACCGTGGTGGGGGTACCCGGTCGTCTGGTTGATCCGGTGGTCAGTGAAGAGAACGTCCATCGCACCCAAATCGCAAAAAAAATGGGTTTCGACGCCTATGGTGCCACCAGTGATGCACCTGATCCCGTGGCACATGCAATCAACTGTATGCTCGATCACATTCATGTGATGGATCAACGCATGCAGCAGATGTGTGAAACTTTGAAGCGGGTGAGTGAGGAGCAGCCGGATCTTGATCTGCCTGACCTGAATGCCTGTGAAATTGCCTCAACAGCAGAAGAACTGCTTAAAATTCAACCAGATGTAAAAACTACTCCTGATGCGTCCGAAAGCAACTGAGTACTTGATTTGAATACTTGACTAATTTAGTAAGTCTTGTATATTAGTCAATACGGATATTATATTCAGGAGTACCCGCTTTGAGGTTAACCACCAAAGGCCGTTATGCGGTCACAGCCATGCTGGATCTTGCCCTTCATCAGGGAGAGGGGCCTATCACTTTGGCGGATATCGCCAAGCGGCAGGGTATCTCTCTCTCCTATCTCGAACAGCTCTTTTCGCGCCTTCGCAAGCGGACACTGGTGGGGAGCGTTCGCGGCCCCGGCGGTGGCTACCTCCTCAGCCGGAGTTGTGACGAGATCTCCATTGCCGAAGTGATCGGCGCGGTGGATGAGAAGGTGGACACTACGCGCTGTGGCGGTGACAACAATTGCCAGGGCAATGAGCGTTGCCTTACCCACGATCTCTGGAACGATCTCAGCAGCCAGATCTACGATTACCTGAACCAGATAAGCCTGAATGATCTGATGGAGCGCAACGGCGTCCAACAGGTTGCCCAGCGCCAGGATGACGGCCGGGTGGCGGAGGTGGGATTCGACACTCCTCACACCACCGCCGGTGTCGGGGTGTAACCGGTTTACTACTTTCGGAGCGATAGATGAAGTTACCAATCTACATGGATTATTCGGCCACCACACCGGTTGATCCGCGGGTGGCGGAGAAGATGTGTCAGTGCCTCACCCCATCGGGGGTTTTCGGTAATCCCGCCTCCCGCTCCCATCAGTTCGGCTGGGCTGCCGACGAAGCGGTTGAGCAGGCGCGGCGTGATGTGGCGGCACTGCTCAATGCAGACCCGAAGGAGATCGTCTGGACCTCAGGCGCCACCGAGTCGGATAATCTGGCAATCAAGGGTGTTGCCCACTTCTACCGCAAGAAAGGCAAGCACATTATTACCTGCAAGACCGAGCATAAGGCGGTGCTCGATACCTGTCGTCAGCTGGAGAGAGAAGGGTTTGAAGTCACCTACCTTGACCCGGAGCCCAGTGGTCTGCTCGATCTGGCAAAGATCGAAGCCGCCCTGCGCGACGATACAATTCTGCTTTCGCTGATGCACGTCAATAACGAGATTGGTGTCATTCAGGATATTGCCGCCATCGGTGAGCTGACCCGCGCACGGAAAATTCTTTTCCATGTGGACGCCGCTCAGAGCGCCGGTAAGGTGCCTCTCGATATGGAGTCGATGAAGGTGGACCTGATGTCCCTGTCGGCCCACAAGATATACGGCCCCAAGGGCATTGGCGCCCTCTATGTACGGCGCAAACCACGGGTGCGTCTGGAAGCGCAGATACATGGCGGCGGCCACGAGCGTGGCATGCGTTCCGGCACGCTGGCAACCCACCAGATCGTCGGCATGGGTGAGGCGATGCGTATCGCCAAAGAGGAGATGGCGCAGGAGAATGAGCACCTGCTGACCCTGCGTAACCGCCTCTGGGACGGCCTCAAAGATATGGAAGAGGTCTACCTCAATGGCGATCTGGATCAACGGGTCGCCGGCAACATGAACATCAGCTTTGCCTATGTCGAGGGGGAGTCCCTGATCATGGCGCTGAAGGATATCGCTGTCTCCTCCGGCTCGGCCTGTACCTCTTCCAGTCTGGAGCCCAGCTATGTGCTGCGCGCACTGGGCCGTGAGGATGAACTGGCCCACAGCTCAATCCGTTTCACCATTGGCCGCTTTACCACCGAGGATGAGATTGATTATGTCATCGATCTGATCCGCACCCAGGTTACCCGGTTGAGAGGGCTGTCACCCCTGTGGGACATGTTCAAGGACGGCATTGATTTGAAATCGGTGCAGTGGGCGGCCCATTGAGGCGACGTTTTGCATCGTACAGGATAGAGTTAACTTAACTGGCGCCGCCGCTTCTGAGGTGGGCGCCGAATGTGGAGTTCAAGACTATGGCATACAGTGATAAGGTTCTGGATCATTACGAAAACCCCCGTAATGTGGGCACCATGGATAATGAAGCCCTCAATGTAGGTACCGGCATGGTCGGTGCCCCCGCCTGTGGCGATGTGATGCGGCTGCAGATTCAGGTCAGTGACGAAGGGGTGATTGAAGACGCCAAGTTCAAAACCTACGGTTGCGGCTCTGCCATTGCCTCCAGCAGCCTGCTCACCGAGTGGGTGAAAGGCAAGACCATTGAAGAGGCGCAGCAGATCAAAAACAGCGACATTGCAGAAGAGCTGGCCCTGCCGCCGGTGAAAGTGCACTGCTCGGTACTGGCGGAAGACGCCATCAAGGCTGCGGTTGAGAACTACGCCGGTAAACAGGCCGATAAGTAAGAGATTATGTAGCTATTTCTACACAATTTGACAGCATCCGGCTGAAGTGGGCAACACCACACTGAAGCTGGGGAGAGTGATATGGCAATTACATTGACTGAGGCGGCTGCAGGCCATGTGCAGCGTTTTTTGGATGGCCGCAGCAAAGGCGCGGGTATTCGGCTTGGCGTGCGTACTTCCGGCTGCTCGGGAATGGCTTATGTACTGGAATTTGCTGACGAGGCAGAGGCGGATGATGTCGTCTTTGAAGCGCACGGGGTAAAGGTGCTGGTCGATCCAAAGAGCTATCTCTATCTTGACGGCACCGAGCTGGATTACACCAAAGAGGGGCTGAATGAGGGGTTTAAATTCAACAATCCCAACGTTAAGGATGCTTGTGGTTGCGGCGAAAGTTTTACTGTCTAACGCCTGCTGCTCGAGCCTTTTTCATACCCACAACTCACAAGTTAATAATGCTCGACCTCTCGAAAAACTACTTTGAACTCTTCGGTCTGCCCGTCGGCTACCTAGTCGATAGTGAGCAGTTGACAGAGCGTTACCGTGAACTGCAGCAGGTGATCCATCCAGATCGTTTTGCCAATGCTTCGGATCATGAACGCCTGCAGTCGGTGCAGGGCTCATCACGGGTAAATGATGCGTTTGAGACGCTGAAAGATCCTCTGCGCCGGGCCCACTATCTGCTGGTACTCAACGGTATCGATATGGATATGCAGCAGGAGAGCACAAAGGATGTCTCTTTTCTGATGGAGCAGTTGGAGTTGCGGGAGCAGTTGGAGGCGAGCCGACACAGTGATGATCCCTACGCTGTGATAGAAGAGATCGTTGGTGGCGTCAGCCGCAAAATCAATGCCCTTGTCGGGCAGATGGCGGTGCAGTTCGAAACCGCCACTCCTGAGCAGTTGGAATTGGCGCGGGAGATCCTGCGTAAGATGCAGTTTCTACAGAAATTGCGGCTTGACGCGGAACTGCTTGAGAATGAGTTGGATGAGGCGCTGTAAAGGTTGCCGACCACAAGCTGAAAATCGGGTAACTATTCAGTTGGGTACGGGGTCGGAGTCGATTGCATCGAAAGCAGGTGGAAATCACCATCTATTTTGGTGCAATCGACTCCGACCCCTGGTCAAAAGACCCTCTTGTGAGGGGTACTGAATAGTTACAAAAACGGGACCAATTAAGGCCATTAGGGCATCACTTTTGTAACTATTCATGAGATACGATGGCACTACTACAACTTTCAGAACCAGGTCAATCCGCCGCACCGCATCAGCACAAACTGGCGGCGGGAATCGACCTTGGCACCACCAACTCCCTTGTCGCCTCCGTTCGCAGCGGTCAGGCTGAGACGTTGCCTGATGATGCCGGTTGCCATCTGCTGCCGTCGGTAGTCCGCTACTCCAGCGAGGGTGTCGTGGTAGGTGGTGGTGCCGCCGTCATGGCGGCTGATGATCCACTCAATACCATCTCTTCGGTGAAGCGCCTGATTGGCCGTAGTGTTGACAGCGTGAAGTCTCTTGGCGGGCAGCTGCCCTACCACTTCAGCCAGGAAGAGGGCGGGGTGCCGCGCATTACCACGGTCGCCGGGGATGTTACTGCGGTGGAGGTCTCTGCAGAGATACTGCGTACACTGGCTCAACGGGCGGTCGCCACTCTTGGCGGTGATCTGGAAGGGGTGGTTATCACCGTCCCCGCGCACTTTGATGACGCCCAGCGTCAGGCGACAAAAGATGCCGCCAAGGTGGCTGGCCTGAAGGTGCTTCGTCTTCTTAATGAACCGACTGCGGCCGCCGTCGCCTATGGTCTTGATAGTGGCGCCGACGGTATTCACGCTATCTATGACCTGGGCGGAGGTACTTTTGATATCTCTGTGTTACGGCTCAATCGTGGTGTTTTTGAAGTGCTCTCAACCGGTGGTGATAGCGCCCTCGGGGGTGACGATTTCGACCATGCCATCGCCGAGTGGCTTATGCAGCAGGCGGGTATCGACGAAGATGCCGATCACCAGATGCGACGACGACTGATGAACAGCGCCCGGCAGGCGAAAGAGGCGCTCACTGCAGTCGACACAACGGCTGTTGAAGTGGAGCGAGCCGACGGCAGCTGCTGGCAGGGAGAGCTGAGCCGTGAACAGCTTGACACCCTGATCGGGGGATTGGTCAAAAAGACCCTGGCGCCCTGCCGCCGTGCCCTGCGGGATGCCGGTGCCACCAGCGGCGAGATCGAAGATGTAGTGATGGTTGGAGGCTCCACCCGGGTGCCCCTGGTACGGCGGCTGATAGGGGATTTTTTCAAAACCGAACCGCTGGTCACTATCGATCCTGATCGGGTGGTCGCTATCGGCGCCGCTATCCAGGCCGACCTCCTGGCTGGCAACAAGCCTGATGAAGATATGCTGCTGCTTGATGTCAATCCACTCTCTCTTGGCCTGGAGACCATGGGTGGTTTGGTGGAGAAGGTGATTCCGCGCAATACCACCATACCGGTGGCCCGCGCCCAGGAGTTCACCACCTTTAAGGATGGACAGACCGCCATGGCAGTCCATGTGCTTCAGGGTGAGCGCGAACTGGTATCCGACTGTCGCTCCCTCGCCCGCTTTGAGTTGCGCGGCATTCCCCCCATGGTGGCGGGTGCAGCGCGAATTCGTGTCACCTTTACAGTCGATGCCGACGGCCTGCTCAGTGTTTCCGCTGAAGAGCTGAGTAGTGGTGTCAAAGCCCATGTCGAGGTGAAGCCCGCCTACGGACTCAGTGACAGTGAAGTCGAAGGTATGCTGCGTGACTCTATCGATCACGCCCAGGAGGATCTGGAGGCACGTCGTTTGCGCGAACAGCAGGTGGAGGCGCAGCGGGTGATAGAGGCCCTCACTTCCGCACTCGCTGATGATGGTGATGAACTGCTCAGTGATAAGGAGCGGGAGCAGGTTGAGTCGGCACTGCAATCGTTGACCGATAGCGCCGACGGGGATGATCACCAAGCGATCAAACGTGCTATTGAGGCGCTGGAGAAAAGTTGTGAGTTCTATGTCGAACGTCGCATGAACTCCAGTGTCACCAAGGCGATGTCCGGCCACAGTGTGGATGAGTTTTAGTAACTATTTAGCTCACCCCTGAAATCCACCATTTCTGCATTACAAAATGGTCATTGACACCTGTAAACTCACATTTTGCGCCTTGGACTGACGGATTTTAGGGGCAATCTGAACAGTTACAGCATAGTGCTGAATAGTTACACTTGGAAATGAATAAACTGACTGTGAATACTCCTGAAAACCAAACTTATGGTGGAACAGGTGTGCTGTAGGAGCGAACTTGTTCGCGATGGACTCCGAAACGTGTTCTTCGCGAACAAGTTCGCTCCTACACCGTTCGACAATCGAGTAGCTTCTGATAAGCCGGGATTTTTTAGATGACCCAGATTATATTTCTCCCCCACGAAGAGATCTGCCCCGAAGGGGCGGTGATAGAAGTGGAGCCCGGCATCACTCTCTGTGATGCCGCCCTGCAGAACGATATCCATATTGAGCACGCCTGTGAGAAGTCATGCGCCTGCACCACCTGCCATGTGGTAGTGCGTGAGGGCTACGACTCCCTTGAAGAGGCGGAAGAGACGGAGGAGGATATGCTCGACAAAGCGTGGGGACTGGAACCTGAATCCCGCCTCAGCTGCCAGGCGGTGGTGGGTGATGTGGATCTGGTGGTGGAGATTCCCAAGTACAACATCAACATGGTCTCAGAGAGTCACTGAGGAGCACTGAAATGAGCTTACGTTGGATCGATACCCTTGATATCGCCATTGAGCTGGATGAAGCTTTTCCCGATGTAGATCCGACGGCCATCAATTTCGTCGATCTGCGCACCTGGGTGATGGCGCTGCCGGAGTTCGATGATGAGCCGGAGCATAGTGGTGAGAAGATCCTCGAAGCGATCCAGATGGCCTGGATCGAAGAGCGCGAGTAGTCACTCTCCCAGGTAGTGTTGTCACGGGAAGTTATTTCACTTACCGGTGCAGTGCCAAAATCCTGTTAACTACTTCAGTGGTGAAAAAGTTGCACAAGGAGCGAACTTGTTCGCGATTTGTTCCGACCTGCGCTCTTCGTGAATAAGTTCGCTCCTGTAATAGCAGATCCGGTGTCATCTGCCACAATCCCCATTTATCGCTGCAGTGATGATCTAACCACCCATCTTTATTTCGAGTTAATGAGTGAGTGGGGTTCTTGTTTTTTATTGGTTCATTTCACTCATAATCTCGTTCAACCATTTGGTCAGAAAAGCGACCAAAGAGGACATTGATAGAGAATGTAGGAATGTTAGACTCTGCTTCTACTCAGAGTTCATCGGACTGATTCCATATATCAGCCTGGGACAATTTTTTTGTCCATCACTTATTGTGAACTATCAGTAAGTTACAGATTCTTCCTGGAATCCGACAAAAAGGGATATATGGATAGTGTATACGGACTCAATCCCATGATCTCCTGGTTGCAGGTTTCCTGGAAAGAGGGTAACTTGCTGAAAACAGGGATTTAATTCCTACCCCTTTGATTTAATCGAGGGGTGATTATAGGACAGGGGATAGTTGGATTCAGTCCTATGAATAAACTGTTGGGCGAGAAGGCACGATCTACAACTTCAGTGAAAACAAGCAATGAACTTTGAATGGAACAATGAAAAAGCCATAAAGAACACGAGAAAGCACGGTGTTTCGTTCCAGGAAGCTCTCACGGTCTTTCAGGATGCACTATCCTTAACATATCCAGATACAGACCATTCAGATGATGAAAACCGATATCTGATCATAGGGCAGTCGTCATTTGGAAACGTGTTGGTTATTTCGCACACATTTCGGAATGAAAACATACGAATCATCAGTGCACGCAAAGCCACGAAGAAAGAGAGGTATTTCTATGAAACAGAATCAAAACACTGAAGAAAACGATAAAATGCGGGAAGAATATGATTTCTCCAGCATGAAGGGCGGCGTCCGTGGAAAGTATGCTAATGCGTTTGAAAATACAGCAGTAACCATTCTACTTGATTCAGATGTTGCAAAGGTATTTCCAAGTTCGCAAGCCGTAAATGAAGCGTTACGCACAATGGCAAGAGTATTGCGCAAAGAAGAAAAAGACGCCCAACAAGTGCGTTGAGAGAGAAAAGATAGGACACCCATCACTAACACAACACAAACTACCAGTAGAGTAAGCATATAATTTTAGACGCGCATAGCTTGGTTGAGTGGTTCTGCACTCAAAAACGAAGTGAATTGCGAAGTGTGAAAGGCAATTATTGAAATCGGAGCAAGTGGGCTCATACCAGCGGTAAGAGCGAGGGGATTAGTTGTTGAAGTAATGGTGAAAACTAAGTGTTATAGAGCACTCTCGATTCACACATCCCTTTGATGAACCGTTGGCCGAGCTGTTTCGCGGTCTCTCTGATTTTATCCACCGGCCCCAGCACAGCAGGATGAGGTCGACCTTTGTGGCCACGAAGGTGGTTAACAAAGGCATCTGGCTCCAGTCCCATGCGATGCAATATAGGAGGTATGTCTGAAGGAATGGCACCCCGCTTACCCTCTCTAATCGCTCTACCGGCCCAATCGACCAGCTCCAGATAGTCAAGGGTGGTGAAGCCGATGGCATTGGGGTGTTTATCATCTTCCTGTTTCACCAGGGGCATCAGTGTGGGCAGGTTCTCTGATGAGGGGGGTTGGTTGAGTACTTCCCGTATACGTTGCTGAATGGAGGTGTAGTCACTCTCTTCAGGGGTGTCTGCCATATTTGCCCGGATGGGGTTGAGGTCAACATACCCCATACAGGTGAGAAGGGCAGCTTCATCCAGTAGGGCCTGGCTTTTAAAACGTCCCTCCCAAAATCTACCGGTACAGCTGTCCTCTTTATTGGCTCTACGTGCCAAGTGCTCATTCAGGCAGCGCATAAACCAGGAGATGTCACAGAGGCGTTCACGCCAATCGGCGAATATCTTATGGACTATATCAATCTCAGCCTGTGTGGTAGTCTCACCAAGAGTGTAACGACTGACCAATACGGGTAGTGAGAAGAGCTGCTTCCACCGCTCCATCAACTCAGTTTCTGACCAGTTATCAACAGCTTGCCGATCAATACGTAAAATTACATGAAAATG
>JBEVXT010000818.1:0-6326 GCA_040505955.1 Sedimenticola sp.
ATCTTGTGAATTGATGCGAATGAATAAAACAGAGCACTGGCTGTTACCTGATCTTGTGAATTGATGCGAATGAATAAAACAGAGCACTGGCTGTTACCTGAGGGGATTGGTGAGTTGCTGCCTCCCCAGGCCCGGACATTGGAAAAGATGCGCCGGGAACTGCTCGACCTTTTCCATAGCTGGGGCTACGAACTGGTGATGCCCCCGTTGATTGAGTACCTGGAATCACTGCTTACCGGCACCGGTGGTGATCTGGATCTGCGCACCTTCAAAGTGACTGACCAGATCAGCGGTCGAACCATGGGTATACGCGCCGATATTACCCCTCAGGCGGCTCGTATCGATGCCCATCAACTGCGCCGCACCACGCCGACCCGGCTCTGTTACCTTGGTACTGTTCTCAATACCAGAAGCAGCGGTTTCTCCGGTTCCCGCTCGCCGTTTCAGGTTGGCGCGGAGCTCTATGGTCACGCCGGGATTGAGAGTGATCACGAGATCATCTGTCTGATGATCCAGACGCTGCAGCAGGCCGGACTTGACGATCTCTATATGGATCTGGGTCACGTCGGGATCTTTCGCGGGTTGAGCCGCCAGGCGGGTCTTGATCAGCAGCAGGAGCATGCGCTGTTCGATGCCCTCCAGCGCAAGGCGGTACCCGAGATCGAATCACTGTTGAGTGAGTTTGACCTTGCCGAGAGTGAGCGGCGGATGTTGGCTGCGCTGCCCCATCTCAGCGGTGATGACGCCCTTATTCGGGCAAGAGACATTTTGGCTGACGCCAACGACGATGTACTATCTGCACTGGAACAGCTGGAGCAGTTGTCATCGCATCTTGCCGAGCGCCGACCTGCGCTGCCGGTTCACTACGATCTGGCGGAGTTGCGTGGTTATCACTACCATACCGGTGTGGTGTTTGCCGCTTTTGTTCCCGGTATGGGAGAAGAGGTGGCACGGGGTGGCCGCTATGATGATATCGGTCGGCTATTTGGCCGCGCACGTCCAGCTTGCGGCTTTAGTGCAGACCTGAAACAGCTTCTTCAGCTGCGTTTAGTCAACGATGATAGCGAAGCAACGGGCATTATGGTGCCGTTGTCGGATGATCCGGCTCTGTTGGTCAAAGTTGATCAACTGAGGAGAGAGGGGCGGCGTGTAGTCAACGCCCTGCCTGGACAGTTGGGAGAGCCCGGGGAGATGGGCTGTGGGGAGACGCTGGAAAAACAGGGTGATGATTGGATTGTTGTGACGATCTAATTATTCACCGGAACTCATTAACAGTTTATAGAGACATAGATGATGGGTAAGAATGTTGTAGTTATCGGCACTCAGTGGGGTGATGAAGGCAAGGGTAAAATTGTCGATCTGCTGACTGATCGCGCCGAAGCGGTGGTTCGTTTCCAGGGTGGGCACAATGCCGGCCATACCCTGGTCATTGATGGTCAGACGACAGTCCTTCATCTGATCCCCTCGGGTATCCTGCGTGACGGCGTCCGCTGTCTTATTGGCAATGGTGTTGTTCTCTCCCCCGAGGCGTTGCTGGAAGAGATGGATATGCTGGAGAAGAACGGTATTCCGGTCTCCAGTCGCCTCGGGATAAGCGAGTCCTGCCCTCTGATTCTTCCATACCACGTTGCACTCGATCAGGCGCGTGAACATGCCCGCGGCAAAAAGGCGATCGGCACCACCGGTCGTGGTATCGGCCCCGCCTATGAGGACAAGGTGTCGCGTCGCGGCCTGCGCTTCGGTGAAATGCTCGATACCGCCCACTTTACCGAGCGTCTGCGGGAAGTGATGGAGTACCATAACTTCGCCCTGGAGCACTACTACAAATATCAGACGGTGGATTACCAGATGGTGCTGGATCAGGCTCTGGCCCAGGCTGAGCGCCTCGCCCCGCTGGCTGAGGATATCACCGGCACCCTGCACAAGATGCGTGCCGAAGGCCGCAATATCATGTTTGAGGGCGCCCAGGGAGCATTGCTGGATATCGATCACGGCACCTATCCCTACGTCACCTCTTCAAACACCACCGCCGGTGGCGCCGCCAGCGGCTCTGGCATTGGCCCCCGCCACCTCGACTACATTCTCGGTATCGTCAAAGCCTATACCACGCGTGTCGGCGCCGGTCCTTTTCCAACAGAACTGTTTGATGAGGCTGGCCAGCACCTGGGTGAAAAAGGGCATGAGTTTGGTGCCACCACCGGCCGTAAGCGCCGCTGCGGCTGGCTCGATGCGGTTTCACTGCGTCGCTCCCTCGATATCAACAGCGTCACCGGCATCTGCATCACCAAGCTGGATGTGCTGGACGGCATGGAGACACTGAAAATCTGCACCTCCTATATGCTGGACGGTAAAGAGGTCGATGCCCCCCCTGTGGGCGCAGATGGATTTGAGAAGTGCCAGCCGGTCTACATCGAGATGCCGGGCTGGAGTGAGAGCACCGTCGGTACAGGAAACCTGGAGGCGCTGCCGGAGAACGCCCGCAGCTATCTGAAGAAGATCGAAGAGCTAACCGGCGTCCCTATCGATGTCATCTCCACCGGCCCTGACCGCAAAGAGACCCTTATCCTGCGTAACCCGTATGCTGAGTAAATGGCTGTCGGCAGTAGCTAACGGTTGATAAAAACCCCCATGCCTTATAGGGCTGGGGGTTTTAATTTAAATGTCTCTGCACAATAATCCCGAAGGCTATTGTAGGAGCGAACTTGTTCGCGAAAAGCTTGTATCGGAGTCCATCCCGAGCAGAATAGTGACTGACAACCTTCATAACCCCGTGGCAAAAAGATCCTTACGCCTGGATGAGTACAGGGTGGAACGTGAACCCTCGATGGTGAGGCACACGACTGACCACAGCGTGATGAGGGGTGTCCAGTGGCGCTAATCAGCTTGGCATGATCGCTTCGTGCAGGTAGTCTATGCAGGCTCTCTATTCATCTGCTGGTCGAAAGCAGGCTGCGATAGCTCAGGAGGTGGCGAGTACGCAAGGACAATAATAATAGATCAGGTGTTTGTCTCCTGATTCCAAGGCTCTATATTTTATGCTCCGGATCATTTTTCAATCTCTCTCAGGCAACTATTTGGTGCGCCTGAAAAGAAGCCGGCTCCTTTTTCTGATGGTAGCAGTGGGTCTTTCTTCTCCTGTTTTCGCCGTACAGTCGTTTGGTTCAGCTGCAAGTCGGCCGGTGGATTCACCCCGGCACTTACGCCATTACGTTGTTCCCTCGCTGTCAAATTGGTCACACCTGCCGATGGTGGCACAACAGAGATACAATGAACTGCTGAGAAAGAGCTTCGGTATGGAGGTGATTCTCAGTGACAACTCTGCCTATAGAACCACGGCTCTATCCCGTCCACAATCATTTGATGCAATGACCCGGGCGGGTGAGATCGACCTCCCGTCACTGGTGGCCCACTGGAAGCAGTATTACGAAGATACCTACGAGCTTCTGGGTCGCAGAATAGAGCCGTACCTGACAGCCTGGGAGAGGGTGGAGAGGGAGAAAAAATTGCCGGTGGGACTGCTCTCATCAATAGCGATAGTGGAGACAAGCGGGATACCTTTTCATACGGATGGAAGTGTACGGAAATCAGCAAGAGGGGCTGCCGGCTCTTTTCAGCTGATGCCGGAAACCGCGAAAAAGTATGGCCTTAATATAAGCGACGGTGTCGATGAGCGAAGGGATCCACTGAAATCAGCTTATGCAGCGGCGGAAGTGTTGATCGATAACTACCAAATATACGGGGATTGGGATCTGGCAATCGCCGGATATAACAGCGGCAGGGTGCTTCTGTTTTTCCAGGAGTACCGTCAGTCTCTCCTATCAAAAGCACTCGACAACCCGCAATCACTGAAACGGTACACCGCCCTGGAGGGTGACAGTCTGTTTCTTATTTCAAAGAGGATCGGTGCCTCATTTTATGCCATTAAAACCCTCAATGATGACAATAGAGTGTTGAAAGCGGGTAAGGCGATACTCATCCCACCTGCACTCAATGTCACATTGGATAAACTGGTCGACTGGTCCAACAGGCACTACAAGAACTATCCCGAATCAACATCTGAGTATATTAACTACACAGCCAAGGTGTTGGCGCTGATGACGATAAAACACTCGGCCTTTCAGCATTTAGAACCACAGCTCACACTGAGGTAATCTGCCGCAGCACTCTTAGGGCTTGTGAAACAATAACTCCCTCTGCAGAATCCAGATTAAACCTGTGCTATGTTGGCCTCATTGTGGTGCCAGTATTGATTAGGGTGCCTATATTCATTGGAAAAGGGGGTGTAAGTCGGCCATGAGCAATCCGAAGCATACGTTGTTCTGGATGTTGATCTACCTGGGGGCGGTGGTGGTCGTTTGTACCTTGCTGTATAAACCGCTGCAGGGCGCTTTCCTTGCCAACTGGGTTTTCAACTCCCTGATTCTCGGCGTGTTACTGATCGGTATCGGCATCACCATTCGCCAGGTGCTGATTCTTGAGCCTGAGATAAACTGGATCAAAGTGTTCCGCACCGGCCAGACCGGGCTCTCAGTGGCCGAGGAGCCGCGCCTGTTAAAACCACTGGCCCACAACCTCTCAAGTCATGTCAACAAAGACCGCTTCAGCATGTCGGCGTTATCACTGCGTACGGTGCTGGATGGTATCCGCACCCGGCTCGATGAATCACGGGAAATCTCGCATTACATGGTGGGACTGCTGGTTTTTCTCGGCCTGCTGGGCACCTTTTGGGGGTTGCTGGGGACGATCCAGGCAGTGGGCAGTGTGATCGGTTCTCTGGAAGTGGGTGGTCAGGGTAACTTTGCCGCTGTCTTTACCGAGCTGAAACAGGGTTTGATGGAGCCATTGCAGGGGATGGGCACCGCTTTCAGCTCATCCCTGTTCGGACTGGGCGGCTCCCTGGTGCTCGGGTTTCTCGACATCCAGGCGGGACATGCCCAGAACCGCTTCTATGACGGTCTTGAGGAGTGGCTCTCAGGTCTCACCCATTTGATAGATGCACCGGACACCTACGAAGAGGTGGAGATGGGAGGGAATAAGGCGTGGATTGGGGAAATTTCCGCCCTGGTTGCCGAGTTGCGCGAACTGCGCGGTGTTGTTGAGAAGCGCAACGACGAGAACGGGGACTAGGTGGCTATGTTCGGCGGTCATCGGAGACAACGCAGCGCCGTAAATGTTTGGCCCGGTTATGTTGATGCGCTCTCAGCTTTGCTGATGTTGGTGATCTTTACCCTGCTGATCTTTACCCTTGCCCAAGTCTTTCTGTCGGAGACGCTTTCAAGCCGCGATAAGGAGCTGGATTATCTCAACGCCCGTCTCGCCGAAATTAGCAGTCTGCTCTCCCTGGAGCAGACGAAGAACGAACAACTCGCCACCGACTACACCAAAAGCCTGGAAGTACAGTTTGCACTCTCCGGTCAGGTCGAGCAGCTCACCGCGACCGCCAAGACAGACAAAGCAGAGATCGAGCAGCAACTGAGGCAGCTCGCTGCACTGCACCAGGATATAGACACACTGAAAGCGTTGCGTCGGCGCCTGGAAGAGGAGGTGGCTGGGTTGAGCGGTACGCTCTCCGCCAAGGAAGGAGAGCTTGGGGAGTTGAGGGACTGGAGTAAATCCCTGGAGGCGCGTCTGGCGGATGAGCAGGAGCGCACCTTGCTGGCGCAGCAGAACATTGACCGCAAAGAGGTGCAGATTACCGATCTTTTAAATTTGGTCAGGCGTAGCGATGAGGCGTTGAAGGAGGAACAAACCCTTTCGGCATCAGCGCGGGCCAGGGTGGAGCAGCTGAATCGGCAGATCACCGCTCTGCGGGCACAGCTGGAGATGATCAGCAGTGCGCTTGCATCGGCGGAATCAAAGAACCAGGATCAGGCGTTGAAACTGAGTGATATGGGGCGTCGCCTTAATCTGCTGCTCGCCCAGCAGGTGAACAAGCTCCAGCGTTACCGCTCAGAGTTTTTTGGCCGCCTGCGTGAAGTGCTGGGTGATAATCCCAATATCCGTATTGTCGGTGATCGATTCCTATTTCAGTCTGAACTGCTGTTTGCCTCAGGCTCCGGTACGTTGGGGGAGAAGGGGAAGGACCAACTGGCCAAGCTGGCCACAACCCTGCAACAGTTGGCAGAGCGTATACCGCAGGATATCAACTGGATACTTCAGGTCGAGGGGCACACTGACATCCGCCCCATCAGTACCCTGAAATACCCCTCAAACTGGGAACTCTCCACCGCAAGAGCGGTTTCTGTGGTGCGTTTTCTCGGGCGACAGGGGATCCCCCTGGAGCGCCTGTCGGCTGCTGGATATGGGGAGTTTCACCCCGTTGACAG